>NZ_VTOW01000006.1 GCF_012184425.1 Candidatus Manganitrophus noduliformans | reverse complement strand
GAATCGTATCGCTTCAAGAGCAGCCAGAAAAGAATGAAGGAAGCAGTCCAAACAGCAACCTTATAACCCAGAGGGGTGGGTCCATTTTACTTTATCGCGGTGGGTCCTTTTTACTTGATCATTTACAATTGTAATCTTCTTCAGAAGTCTTCCCATAAAAAGCATCAGTAAAAGAGGTTATTTGTCCTAGTTCAGTAACTGTTCGAATCTCGTGATGTAGTGTCGTTATATCAGGTTGCATATGAATATTAGAAATTTCAGAATATAATGCCTTATAGCGTTGTCTTAATTCAGAATCAAATTGGTCTAAGAAACCTATGACCTTGGTAATGGAATCATGGGCACTTTTAATTTCCTCTTCATACATTTTTTTGTTTTTTAGTTTTTTTTCATAAATTAATTTTCTCACATGTGTAACAACTTGGTTCATAGAACTCAATTGATCTATAGAACCTTTATACGCATCAAGTAATCGTATGAGGAATTGCCCTCTGCCACTTTCTGCCTTTACCCATAACTCCTCATCCAGAGAATTACCTTTCTGCCTTACAGAGTTAGGCCGTAATTTATTCAAATTTGCATATGTTTTAAGAATTTCAACCTCGGGATGAGTTAAACAACATAATTCCCCCTCAAATTCCTCTAGAATTTCATACTCCATACATGATGCAAATGATTTTTCTGAACTTTGAGTTCTAGACGCTGAGTGTTCATCTTTTTCATTGATTCCTATGATAAATAACAAGGGTTGTAAAGCTTCTCGAAATGTCGAAGAACTTTCTTTATACCACGCTATTGAACTGAGCGCTTTTGATAACTTTGAAAGGTTTTTTATTTGCTCAGACATAAAATAAAACTCAACAGCGGGTAATAGGCTCTCTCTAAGAAGAGGTATTACAAAATTCAAACTGCTTTTTAGTTCCTCACACCGCATCACTTTAGATAGTGGCTCTTTCTTAAAAAGTGAGTCTCCCTTTATTAACTCGATCGCTACTAGCGGATCTATAAAGATATCCGATATGGAATATGTCATCTTCATTTTGGTTGATAAATATTCCTCAGGCGAATCGCAAAAGGCAATAAGCGCCCGAAGGTACTTCTCTATCGGCTTCGAACCAGACTCAATAAGATCGGGAATAAACTCTTCAACAAGGTCACATAATCTTGGACCTTCTATAATATGTACCTTAGACCCTATCTTCTGTTTTCCTTTAATGCTAAGTTTTGCAAAATCACTTACTGGATAAGGTGACACCAGCCATACCTCAAAAAGGCCTACCTCCTGACCGTTTGGATCTGTGTATGGCGTGTCCAAAGCAGCTTCACACTGGTTAATTACTGCTCTAGCTCCTTTCTCTGTAGCAAGGCTCCCTGTTAAAGAATCCGTCTTAACCTGCACACCTCTCCAAATATGTCGACCGATTGGATCTGACTCCAGAAAAACTAAGTCTCTTCCTACCTCAAGCGGGCCGTGTGTAATGGTAACTTGCTTATAGCCCATGACACGTAACAAATCGCGTATAAGCGGGTAAAGATCTGTCTCTGATAAAGATTGAAGGTATTCAGCAAGTGACTTATTCATTAATTCCTCAATTGAATATTTCAGAAGGCAAGAGACAGGCTGGGCGGCAAAATCTCCGTGGGCTATCCCAGGCAAACACCCGCATGATACTGTTCCCCGGAAAGAAAGTCAATTTGAGAAAATGAAAAGGCCCTCCCCTACTCGTAGTGCGTAAGGGAGGGCCTTTCAATATTCGCGACGCCGCTTAACTCTTTACTTCAATCGATTCGGCATGGCCTTGATCATTGACCTGGGCCGTGACCTTCGCCCCTTCCTTGAGCTCGCCGGTCTTCTTGGTCCCTTTGGGATCGACATGCACCTGCTGAACCTTGCCCGAGTCGTCCTTGATCGAGACCATCTCGCCGTCGATTTTGACGATTTCTCCGGTGACCGCTTTGCCGGCAAAGCCGACGCCGGCCAGCGCCAATATCATCACAAACACGCCGATCGAACTAAAAATCTTCTTCATCATGTTCGTTCCTCCTCTTGGTTTTAATCATAGGCGACAATTTAGTCTAGCTGATGAGCTTGAACGGTGCTATTCCCTGAAAGGATTAATCCTTTCGGAGGATAGAC
The DNA here is from genome assembly GCF_012184425.1 of Candidatus Manganitrophus noduliformans. NCBI lineage: Bacteria > Pseudomonadati > Nitrospirota > Nitrospiria > Candidatus Troglogloeales > Candidatus Manganitrophaceae > Candidatus Manganitrophus > Candidatus Manganitrophus noduliformans. The sequence continues at coordinate 111,848 of NZ_VTOW01000006.1, read as the reverse complement.
CCCATTCTGGACAACAAGCTATCTTTATAATGGAACTAAACAAAGGGGAGAAATGGAATGCAGGTGAAGGAAATTATGACGCAGGATGTCGAGGTGATCCGCCCCGAAGCGACCCTTCAAGAGGCGGCTGAAAAGATGCAGGAGCGGAAGATCGGCGTCTTGCCGGTGTGTGATGGGGACTTCGTCGTCGGGATGCTCAGCGATAAAGATGTCCACCTCCGGACAGTGGGGGAAGATCCGGCCCGGACGAAAGTCCAGGATGCCATGCTTGCAGAAGTGGTTTATTGCTTCGAGGATGCAGCGGTGGAGGAAGCGGCCAAGCTGATGCAGGAGAAACAACTTCGGCGGTTGGTCGTCCTGAGCCGCGAGAAGCGGCTGGCCGGAATTGTCTCGCTGGCCGATCTGGCCGGCCGGTACAAATGACGGTCAGTGCCCCGCCTGAGCCTTTCCCCACAATTCCTCGAGACGCTGGTCCCGCCCGCAGAGATAACGATAAAACTTGTAGCGGACCGGACTCTTTTTATAGAAATCCTGGTGATAATCCTCCGCCGGATAGAATTCGGAGGCGGCGGTGATCTTCGTCGCGATCGGCTCCCGAAAGCGCCCCGATTTTTCGATGGCCGCTTTCGACTCCTCCGCCAGGCGCTTTTGCGTCTCTCCGTGATAGAAAATTTCGCTCCGGTACTGCTCCCCGGAGTCGCAAAACTGGCGGTTGATGGCGACCGGATCGATGTTCAGCCAGAAAATCGCCAGCAATTTGTCGTAACCGATGAGATCGGGGTCATAAACGATCCGCACCGCCTCGGCGTGTCCCGTTCCCCCGCCCGTGACCTGCTGATAGGTGGGATTCTCGACATGGCCGCCGGTATAGCCGGACGTCACGGAGACCACCCCTTTCAGTTGATCGAAAGGGGGAACCATGCACCAAAAACAGCCCCCCGCGAAGGTCGCCATCTCCCTCCCGGCGCCCGGCGCCGCGGCGTTTTCCGACGGGTGCGCGGCCATCGGGACAATAACCATCCACAACCCCATCACCAGCCAAACCGCCGTTAATCCGATTTTCTTCATGAGAGCCCTCATTCATCGAGCCGATTCATCTCAGTTTCCCCGGTTTTTTATCTTATCACAAAAACAAGGACGGTTTCATCGTCCTCCCCGTTGCCGGGCGGCATCGTCGCGTCCGGGATAAGCCGGCCGAACGACTTTCACGGTTGAGCCCCATTTTTTTCCGCCCCTCGGATATTTTTTTATTGCATATCCTGGTCTGGAATTGTAGAATACGACGGCTTGATCCCAGGATGGGTTATTAACGATTGAGAGAAAATGGCCGGCGCCGCCATTTTCGAATGCCAGGAGAAACCGATGCTTGTTGACCGCCTACGGAAACCGACCCCAACCGACAAAGACCGCTCCCTCACCACGGATGAAGCGCTTTTTGATTATTTCTGGCAGCGGACGTACCAGATCGTCATGACGGCCATCAAGCAGACCGATGGAGGGAAACGGGGGCCGATCCAACGCTACTACCGGCAGGCCATGATCTATTTGGAAGGGCTTGAATTGTTGACCCGCCACGGCCGGCTCGATCCGAAGCTGAGAGAACAGGCGAAGCTCGGGATGGGATCGTTCTTCAAAATCCTGGCCGAAATGCATTTGATCGCAACACAACAAAAGAAAAAGAAAATCGTTGTTCCTTGAAATAGAACGAGGGATTGGATGGATTTTTCAAAGCAACGAATCTTGGTTGGATTGATCCTGCTCCAGACGGTCGTCATTTTATTTCTGATCCACAAGGCGATCGCCATCCGAAACGGCGAGCTCTTCGCCCGGACGGAAGCCGACTATTATAAGAAAGCGCTGGAAGAAGTCTCCGAAAACGACGACGCCTTTCTCGGCGAGATTCTTCAAGAGAGGGAAGATCTTCTCCGCGAATACAAGTCCACCCTGGAGATTGCGCGCCGAAACGGGTTGAAGATCGGTTTATGGCCGCGCCGCGCGACGGCGCTCGAGCAGACGATCTAAGTGCGCCGCCGCTTCGGCGGGGGTGAGGCGGATGCGGTCGCCGTGGCCGGGCAGCACCCATTCGAAGGGATGGCCGCGCAGCTTGGCGACCGACGTCAATAGGCGCTCCCCGTCCCACACCAGCCGCTCCGGAGCGCCGAGCGCATTCCGTTCGGGGTCCCACCAGAGGTGATCGCCCGAGAAGAGAAACCGCCCATCGTAAAGCAGCGCCATGCTCCCTTCGGTATGCCCCGGAACCGGAATGATCTGAAACGGCTCCGAAACCACAATCGGCTCTTCTCCATCCACGATCCGCTCCGCCCCCGGCGAAGCCGCCGCGTCGGCCCGGTGGATGATGCGCGTCGCCCCGAAATGCTCGGCATAACGGGCCGAATCGGCGACATCATCCTCATGCGTCAGAAAAATGGTGCGAATTCCCCCCATCTCCTCAAAAGCTTTAATCAGGCGCCCCACGTATCGGGGGGAATCGACCAGCCAGTTTCCGTCGGGATGGCGGATGAAGTAGCTGTTCCCGCCGAACGACTTCTCCGAGTTAAATCCGTTATAGTAGACCCCGTCTTCCAACAGAAGAGGAAAACTTTTCATCGCCTCTTGCAGCCGCGCTTTGTCGCTTTGCTCCGTGCCGATCGATCCGACCGGGCAGGCCAAAAGCGCTTGATACGCCTGAAGCAGCTCCGCGTCTCCCTCCGGCTGGCGCGCCACCGCCGAATAATCTCCCTCTTCTTTGAAGCTCTTGGGAGCCAGCTGCCGGCAGGTATCGCAGTTGATGCAGGTGGCGTCGACGAAGAAATTCCCGGCCGCGTTGGTTGTAAGCCGTTTCTTGGGATGGGCCATCAATGACTCCGGGTGACAGGTGAAGCGGGTCCCGTGAAGGGCGATCCCGAATGAGAAGGGGCGCGGCTCTCACCGTGTGTCTGGAAAATACTTTATTATAAGCGCGGCGAAAAGCTTGCGCAAGGTGTTCGGAGGGAGGGATTCTCGGAAAGGGCCGGGCGGCCGCTCTGTTAAAAACGCTCAACCATTGTTTTCAAGCCGTTATATTCAAACAGAATCAGATATTCTCATCCGTCATATCGAGCAATCGGGAGCGAATGAAAGCCCCTTCTTTTGAATCAGCAACTGAGTGGCCTCTTCGGCAGGGAGGGGGCGGCTGAAGAGATACCCCTGCATCTCATCGCACCCGATCGACCGGAGATAGGCGAGTTGCGCTTCGGTTTCGACCCCTTCCGCAATCGCCTTCAGGCGAAGGGAGTGGGCCATCGCGACGACGGTCCGGGCGATGACGGCGTCGTTCGGATCGGTGGTCATGTTATGGATGAAGAGCTGATCGACTTTGAGCTTCTCGATCGGAAAACGCTTGAGATAGGCCAGCGAAGAGTACCCGGTGCCGAAGTCATCGATGGAGAGATGAATCCCCATGGCGGCCAGCTCGCGAAGCATGCTGAGGATGCTCTGCTCCTTCCCCATCAATACACTCTCCGTCAATTCGAGCTCCAAGAAGCTCGGATCAAGGGGGGTCTCTTTCAGGACGCGACGGACCGTTTCCACAAAATTGTCCTGATGAAACTGGCGCGCGGAGAGATTGACGGCCACCCGCATCGACGGAAAACCGGCCTCCTGCCAGGCTTTATTTTGAGCGCAGGCGGCGCGCAAAATCCACTCCCCGATCGGAATGATCAGGCCGGTCTCCTCCGCCAGCGGAATAAATTCGGCCGGGGAGATCAGTCCCATTTCCGGCCGGCGCCAACGGACGAGGGCCTCGAATCCGATGATCTCTCCCGTCTTCAGATTCACCTGCGGCTGAAAATGAAGAAGGAACTCCTCCCGCTCCAACGCCTGGCGCAGCGCGCTCTCAAGCAACAAGCGCTCAAACCCCTTTGCATTCATGCTCGGACAGTAACAGCGGAGGGTATTTCTTCCCTGCTCTTTGGCCCGGTAGAGGGCGATGTCGGCATGCCTTAAAAGGGTCTGCGCGTCGCCCCCGGCATGCGGGTAGAGGGCGATCCCGATGCTGGCGGTCACAAAGAGCGCCCGGCCGTCGAGAGGGAACGGCGGGTTTAGGGAAGAGGCGATCCGGCCGGCGATTTGAACCGCGGTCTCATCGTTGTCCAATTGCGGGAGAAGAACGGCGAATTCGTCTCCCCCCATCCTGGCGACGGTGTCCCCTTCCCGAACGCAGCCGATGAAGCGGGCCGCCGCCCCCCGCAGCAGCTCGTCTCCGATCGCATGGCCGAGGGTATCGTTGATCACCTTGAAGCGATCGAGATCGATCAAAAGGACCGCAAGCTTCTCTTCGCCTCGACGGGCCTGCGCCACGGCGATCGAGAGGCGATCTTCGAACAGCAATCGATTCGGGAGACCGCTCAGAGCGTCGTGGTAAGCCTGGTGCTCGATCCGCTCCTCCGCTTTTCTCCGTTCAATGGCGGCGGCAAGCACATTCGCGATCGATTGGAGAAAGAGCACATCCTCCTTCCCGAAGGTTCGCCGCCTCTTTGTATGCACCCCCAAGACCCCATGCGGATAATCTTGCCCGGGGATCAGAACACTCATTCCGCTGACCACCCCATGATCGCGCAGCATCACCGGGTTAAAACGGGTCTCGGTCTCCAGATCCTCCACCACCACCGGTCCATTGCAGGCGAGGGTATAGGCGGCCTGAGAGTTCTCCAGAATGCCGAGCGTCGCTCGTCCGACCAGGCCCTCTTTCCAACCGACCCCGGCCGTCAGCAACAATGCGCTCCCGTCCGGAAGCGGCTCGAGCACCTTGCAGTACTCCACCTCCAGCGTCTTAGCGACCAAGGCGACCGCCTCATTCATCAATGCAGGGAGCGCCATTCCCGAAAGGGCCCGCTGCCCCAGCTCCGCGATGACCGCCTGGCGCCGGGCGCGGGCGCGGAGCAGCTCGTTGGCCTGCTTGCGCTCGATCGCATAAGGAATCGCGTGGGCCAGAAGGTCGCCGCTGATCCTTCCTTTCACGAGATAATCTTGAGCCCCCTTCTGAATCGCCTCGACCGCGACCTTCTCATCGCTCAGTCCGGTAAGGATGATGATCGGGATGCCGGGCGCGGCGCTCAACAGCCGGCCGAGCGACTCGAGCCCTTGCGCGTCGGGGAGAGAGAGGTCGAGAAGGATAATGTCGGGCGGCGCTTCGCGAAGAGACCGGAGCGCCGCAGAGAGCCGGGTGCTGCATTTAAAAGAAAGGGAAAACTCCTTCACATCGGAGAGCATCTCCTGGACAAGGCGGGCGTCGCCCGGATTGTCTTCAATCAGCAAGGCGTTGATCCGCTTCGATTCCATTTTTTCTCTCCAATAGCCTAAAATCCTGTTCGGATCGGACCGGCCTCTTCAAAGCCGAAGCGCTGACTTCGAGATCCCCTCCCGGCGGCCGAAGCGCGCGCTCCTTTGGCCGGAAGACGGACCGGTGACCGCCGGTCATCCGCGACGCAACGGGGGGGCGGCCTCTTGCCGATCGTTTTCGGAAAAGAAGCAAAATGTGTTTCTCCCCCGTTTCTTGGCGCAATACAAAGCGGTGTCGGCGTTTCGGAGGAGCGTTTCGGTGTCGCGTCCTGCATGAGGATAGAGCGCGATGCCGATGCTGGCGCTGACAGAATGCTCCGCCCCGTCCAGCCGGAAAGGAGGGGCAAAAGCGGCGATGATCCGCTCGGCCACCCGGGTGACTTTCTCAATGGTGTCGATCTCCGGAAGGAGGATCGTGAACTCATCTCCCCCGATCCGGGCGAAGGTGTCCCCGTCCCGCACGCAGGCCGCCAGCCGCTCGGAGACCGCCTTCAACAGCTGGTCTCCGGTCGGATGTCCCAGCGTGTCATTAATCTCTTTAAAGCAATCAAGGTCGAGGAACATCAGGGCGACCAGGTCGTTGTGCCGGTCGGCTTGGGCGATCGCCAGCGAGAGATGATTCTCCAGCAGGGAGCGGTTCGGAAGGCCGGTCAACATGTCGTAATACGCCTGGTGCCGGATCATCTCCTGGGCGCACCGTCGCTCGATGGACGTGGCGAGCAGGTGGGCGACCCCCTCCAGAAACCGGATCTCTTCCTGGGCGAAACGGCGCGGACGGGTCGAATGAACCGACAGGGTGCCGAACGGCCGGCTTGCGCCGGGGATGATCACGCTGGCGCCGCTGATCGCCCCATGCTCGCGAAGCAACGTCGGGGAAGTGAATCGGGCGTCGGTTCGAAGGTCTTCGACGGTCACCGGGCTTTTTTCCAAAAGGGTATATCCTCCTTGCGATTCCGAATTTGCGGCAAAAGTGGCGGTTCGGATCAGCCCCTCTTTCCAACCGACCCCCGCCCTGAGGAGGAGGGTTTTGCCGTTGGGAAGAAGCTCCAAAATCTTGCAATATTCCGTTTCAAGGGCGCGGGCGACCGATACGGCCGCCTGATCGAGGAGGGCGTAGAGGTCGAACCCGGCGAGCGCATGTTGACCCAATTCGGCAAGGGCTTTCTGCTGCCGGGCATGGGCGCGGATCGATTCTTCGGCCTCTTTTCGCTCCGTGATATCCCGGCTGATTCCGACCAAGCCGATCACCTCCCCCCGCTGGTTGCGCCACGGCGCCTTTGTCGAGAGAAACGTCCGCACCCTCTCATCGATCATGACGCTCTCTTCAAAGGTTTGCGTCTCGCCGGTCTGGATGGTCCGTCGGTCGTCCTCTGTGATCAGCAACGCCCCCCTCTGATCAAACAATTCATGATCGGTCCGACGGAGGATCTCTTCGGTCGGTTTCCCGAGGAGGCGCGCCGCCGCCGAATTTGCCATCACGTACCGCCCTTGAAGATCCTTCGCATAAATATAATCGGTGGTTCCCTCGATGACGGCCCGAAAGAGGTGATGGTTCTCGCCGAGCCCTTCTTCTTTCGGGGAAAGCCGAGCTTCCGCCCGGTTTCGCTCAATGGCATAACGGATCGAGCGGGCGAGCAGGCCGCCGCTCTCCTCCGCTTTGATCAGATAATCTTGCGCCCCCATTCGGATCGCCTGGAGAGCAAGGTCCTCATCTTGACGATACGACAGCACCACGATCGGGAGGCCGCGCGCTTCGCTCCGGATCCGCTTGAGCGTCTCGAGCCCCTGGGCGTCGGGAAGGGAGAGATCGAGCAGAACGACGTGAAACGCTTCTTTGCCGAGCGCCTCAAGCGCGTCGACGATCCGATCGACGTGCGCGATCCGAAATCGGACCGTGTTCGCTTCCACCAACCACTCCCGCACCAGCCGGGCGTCGGCGGGATTGTCTTCCACCAAAAGTACCTTGATCGAATCGGTCATCTTCTTTCCTTCGCCGACAAGATGTCCTTTAACTGATTGATCATCCGCTCTTCCCCGCACGATGCGGAACAAGAGCCCCTCGCATCCGAACGGCGGTTCGCAGCGTCGAACATTCGCGTTCGATGCTGCGACGGGAAAATCCCTCCTGCATTATTTATGCTGCGAAAGGGGATAATCCGCAATGGGGAAGTGTCTGATTTTAAGGTGATGAAAACCTTAGCGGGATCGGGAAGGCTCCGACCCACTTTTTTCTAGTTTAATATCGGTAGGAGGATATGGGTGGATTATTTCGGCTGTTATTTGTCGGGGGTGATCAGGCCCATTCGGATGGCGCAGCGGACCAGACCGGCGATATCGTATATTCCGAGCCGCTTCATCAACTGGGCGCGATGGGTCTCGATCGTCTTGACGCTCAGATCGAGCTGGTGGGCGATCTCTTTGGTGCTCTGCCCTTCCGCGATCATCTGCAAAATTTCGCGCTGGCGGTGGGTCAGCTCGCAGGTCGCTTTATATCCTTGGGAGACCCGATGAACATAATCCCCGATGACCTGCTTTGAAACCGGCGGGCTGAGATACATTTCGCCGCGCATCACCGCCCGGATCGCCTGCTCCAGCTCCTGTGTCGCGGCGTCCTTCAACAAGTAGCCGGAGGCGCCGGCCCGCAACCCCTGCAAAACATGCTCTTCGCTGGAATACATCGAGAGAATAATCACCCGGATCTCCGGGAATTCTTTTTTGAGATGGGCGGTCGCTTCCAATCCGTTTAAACCTTTCATCGCAATATCCATCAGAACCATGTCGGGATGATGGACCTTGACCAACGCCAGCGCCTCCCGGCCATCGTGCGCCTCCGCGACCACCTGAACCCCCTCCAGCCCTTCCAGGAGCAGCCGCATCCCGGCGCAAACCAGTTTGTGATCATCGACCTGCAGTACACGAATGAGGTTCATCGTTTTCTCCGCTTTGACTGTTTTTTTGGAGCCGTATCGGCCAATTGAAAGATGGCGCGGACCTGCGTTCCTTCACCGGGCGCGGAATCCAGTTCCAACCGCCCTCCGGCCAATTCGGCCCGTTCCTGCATTCCGACCAATCCCAGGCTCGTCCCTTGTATCGCCCGACTGCGGGCGGCCCCGACGTCAAACCCTTCACCATCATCTTCGACCGTAAGATGCAGTTCATTCTCTCGCTGCCGTAATTCAATCGAGACCTCGCCGGCATGCGCATGGCGGATCACGTTGGTCAGCGCTTCTTGCGCGACCCGAAAACAGGCGATCTCAAGATCCGGAGGGAGCCGGGCCGGAAGCGGATCGGCCGAAAAGTTGGAAATCAAGTTTGCAGCATGCGCTTGTCGGTCCAAATGCCAGCGCAATGTGGCGACCAACCCCAACTCGTCGAGTTCCGGGGGGTGCAGATCGAGCGAGAGGTTACGCACTTGCGAAAGGGTCTGATCCACCATTTGGATACATTCCTCCATGCGCCGATCAGAGAGGCGCTTCGACCCATGCAGCTGGAGTTTGATGGCCGTCAGGGACTGTCCGATCTCGTCATGAAGCTCTCGGGCGATGCGACGCCGTTCGGTCTCTTGCGCTTCCAGCAGCTGACCGGAAAGACTCCGCAAACGCTTGGCATACTCGGTCAAAGCATCCTCGGCCCGCTTGCGTTCGGTGATGTCCATCATCGCGCCGATCATCCGGGTCGCCTTTCCGTCTTTGACATGAACGACATAACCGCGATCCAAAATGGTCGCATAACTTCCGTCCGCCCGAAGGAAACGATACTCCGCCGACCAGAATTGCCCGCCGCGCTCGACGACGGCGTGTGTGCCGGCGAGGACCCGCTCTTTATCTTCCGGGTGAATCCGCTTGCTCCACGACTCGACCCCCGGCTCGATCTCGTTATATCCGAAAAGGGTCTTGAAGCTCTCGTTCCACCAGACCGTGTTCGTGGGAAGATCCCAGTCCCAGACGGCGTCGTTCGTCGCCCGCGCGATGAGATGAAACCGCTCCTCGCTCTTCCGGACCGCCTCCTCCGATTTCTTTCGCTCGGTGATGTCCGATACGATTCCATCGGCATATCGGATTCCTTCTCTCTGGTAAGTCATGACCGCCCGATCGTGGATCCAGATCCACTCTCCGTTTTTCCTTTGGACCCGGTACTCGACGTCGAACTTTTGGTTTTTAGAGAAGAGCGATTTGAAGGCCCGCGCGACCCGCTCACGATCTTCCGGATGAATCCGGCCGAATGTTAAAGTGAAGCCGCCGGAGCAAATCTCCTCGGAGGTATAGCCGATGATCTTTTCGATATTCCGGCTGATGAAGATCGGTTGTCCGTCTTCCCTCACCCGCCAGGCGGCGTCGGGAATATTCGCGATGAGCGATCGGTACCGCTCCTCGCTCTCACGGAGGGTCTCCTCGGCTTGTTTGATGTCGGTGATATCTTGGACGACACCGACAATCGAGACGGGGCGACCCGTTGGATCGAGACTGACCATTCCGCTCGCGTGGAGTATCCGGACGGCCCCCTCCGTTCGGATGACGCGGAAAGAGACCTCGAAGGAGCGGCCGCCGCGGAGCGCCGTCCGATTGGCCTGCTTGAATCTTTCACGGTCGTCCGGATGAATGAGGTGAACCACGCCCTCATACGTGGGAGTAAACCGTTCCGGAACGACGCCGAAAATCGGGTAGAGCTCGTCCGACCAGGTCACGGTATCGGAGACCAAGTCCCAGCTCCAGCTTCCAAGGTGAGCGAGGCGCTGCGCCTGCAGCAGCTGCCGCTCCCGCCGCTCCAGCTTTTCCTGGGATGTTTTCAGGACGCTCATGTCGTGCACCGACGCCAAGTAGCCGACCGGTTCTCCTTGGTGATCGACCAAAGAGGAGACGAGGAGCGAGACGGGAAACCGCTCTTCGTTGCGGCGGCGGAAGATCAGCTCCACCGGTCCGGCCTTGACGCGCCCGCGGGTGTGCCTCTCGAAGCTCTCTTTAATCCGATCGATCTGCTCGGGGGGCCAAAAGATAAAGGGGGGGGCCGCGCCGTTTAATTCCTCCGCGCTCCAGCCGACCATCTCGCAGAAAGATTGATTCACGTAGGTCTGCCGGCCGGTCGAATCGACGACCATGACCCCGGCGGGCATCGCCTCTTCAATCGCTTCTCGAAAAGCATGCTCGGCACGCAGCGCTTCTTCCGCCTTTTTCCGCTCCGTGATATCGTTTCCGAACGAAATCGTGGCGACGACCTTCCCATCGACCTTCACCTGATTGTTCTGCCACAGGATGTAGCGCTCTTCACCCGTTTTGGTGAGAATCGGGTTCTCGAAGGCCTTCGGCATCCCACCCTCCACCACTTGGGTAAAGTACTCCCAGACAGAGGGGTATCGATCCCGGGGAACGAGTGTCTCGAACCAATTCTTCCCCTTCAGCTCGGAAAGGGTATAACCGGTGATCTTTTCGGCCGCCTTGTTAAAGATGTCGATTCTCCCCTCGGTATCGAGACTGAGGATCATTACATTGGCCGTCTGAATGAGGTTCTCGGAGAACTCCTTGGCCGCTCGAATCGTCTCTTCCGCCTTTTTACGCTCGGTAATGTCCGAAAAAACGGTGTAAACTTGATAGGGTTTGTCCTCCCCGGCACGAAACTGCGGGACAGCATTGACGCTGATCCAGCGATACGTCTCCGTTTTCGGATGAAAAACACCTATCACCACTTCTATGACCGCTTCCCCCGTTCTCAGCGCAACCATCGCCGGATGATTTTTTCCAGGAAAATCGGAGCCGTCTTCCCGGATAGCCCGCCAGCGGGGATCGAACGAGGTCCTTCCCTGCAGCTGATCCAACGTCAATCCCAGGATCCGCTCCGCCGCCGGATTCGCCGCGACGATCTTCCCGGCGGCATCTTGATAGATGACCCCCTGCGCCATGGTTTCGAAGAGGGTGCGGTATTTCTCCTCGGATTGACGCAAGGCCTCGTCCGCCCGTTTGCGCTCGGTGATGTCTCGGTTCGTGCTCACGTAGCCGGTAATTCGCCCCGCTTCGTCCCGGAGGGCGATCGTGTATCCCTGGATATCAATCTTCCTGCCGTCTTTATGAGTATGGATGACTTCGGTATGATACGTCCCGGTTTTAATGAGGACGTCAAGGGCTTCCGATCGTTGGGCATCGGTCCACTCCGAGCGAATGACATCGGACACCCTCCGGCCGAGCACCTCTTCCGCCTTCCAGCCGTAGATCCTCTCGGCGGCGAGATTCCATGCCGTCAGGACCAACCGGTGATCGGTCGCGAGAATGGCGTCTCCGACATGCGTAAGCAGATTGGCTTGATAGGCCAGCCGCGCCTCCGCCTGCATGCGTTCAGTGATATCTTGCAGCAGTCCCACCATGTAATCGATCGAACCGTCCGGGCGGCGCAGGCATTTTACCGAAATGGCGGCGTGAATCACTTGCCCATCCTTTCGGATGAATCGTTTCTCCATCGAGTAGCCGTCGATTTCACCGGAAAGCATCCGATTGAAATGCGAAAAATCGGCGTCCAGATCGTCCGGATGTGTTACCTCCGTCCAGGTCATTTCCAGCAGTTCTCTTCGTTCGTAACCTAAAATCCTGCAGATCTCATCGTTGACCTCAATCCACCCTTTCTCGAGCGAGGTGATCGCCATGCCGATCAGACCCAGCTCAAAGTAGCGCCGGAAGCGCTCCTCGCTGGTCCGCAGCGCTTCCTCCGCCTGCTTGCGCTCGGTGATGTCTTGCATCACACAGGCGACGCGATCGATACCGGCAGGCCCTTCGATCGGAAAGTATGATAAAGACAAAACTCTTTCGCCAAGCTTCGGATAGCTGAAATTCATCTCGTATTTAACCACTTCACCTCGGAAACACGCGTCTAATTTTTTCTTGACGATTTTCTCGAAAACTTCTCTTCCCAATAGATCCGGGGCGAAACGACCAATGAGCTGCTCTTTCTCCATCCCCCGATAGTTCAAGAACGCCCGATTCGCAATCAAGTAGCGGTAGTCTCGATCCACCACGATGATCATCTCTTCCAGACCTTCAACCGCTTTTTCGTACTCCCTCAGCCTTTCCTCGGTTCTCTTCCGGTTTTGAATATCTTTCTCTAATGTTTCATAAAGCCGCGCGTTCTCAATTGCGTTTGACGCGAGCTGCGCCATTTGAACCAGGATCGCCTCGTCCTGCTGGGTGAACTCACCCTCGTATTTGTCGGAGAGTTGAATGAGGCCGATGTTTTTTCCGTCTCTCCCCACCAGGGGAGCGGCCAGCCAGCCGCGAAGCGGCGGATGCGCGCCCGCATGTTTTCCATATCCGCGCCATCTCGGATGGGCCTCCAATTCGGCCTGCGTCATCCGCAGCGGGCGATTGGCCTGGCAGACCATCGCATAGATGCCGGAGCCGTCGGGCCGCTCATCGTAGTGCCGAAATGCTTCATATTTATCCGAAAACGAAACGGCACTGATCGCCTGCTCCCATTTCCCGTTGATCGTCATGCCGGTCACCGACATATGCGCTCCGATGATCTCCCGAGTTTTGTCGGTCACAATCTTCAATGTTTCATCCAATGAAATTGCCGAATTCATCGCCAGGGAAGCATCGGCCAAACCTTGAAGCTGGGCGGCGTGATGATCCCTTTCTATCTCGGCCCGCTTGCGCTCGCTCACATCAAAAGAGACTCCGATGATTCCGATTAATTTCCCTTGGTCATCTCGAATCGGGGTATCGATGACCATCGCCATAAAGGAAGCGCCGTCCCGGCGGCGGACAAGAAACTCTCCCGACCATCCCTCACCCCGCGCTAGCAGATTCATGATCTCGCCGGCTTGATCAAGAGAAAGATCGGAAAGGGTGATCTCCATAATGTTTCGACCCAACACCTCCCCGGTGGACCACCCGTATAATTTTTCTGCAAAACGGTTCCAGTAAAGAATGACCCCGGCGATATCGGTCGCGATGACCGCCTGTTCGACCACGTCGAGCAGGTTGGCCTGAAAACGGATCCGCTCCTCCGCCTGCCGCCGCTCGGTGATGTCCTCGGCAATTCCGGTGATGCGGTAGACGCGCCCGGATGTATCCTTGATCGGGAAAGCCCGGTCCCGAATCCATCGGGTCGATCCATCCGGCCGGATGATGCGGTATTCTTCGTCGTAGGCGCCCGAGGCCTGAAGGGTCATCGCCGAATTTTGGATCCGCTCCCGATCGTCCGGATGAATCGCATCGAGCCATTCGGACGGCCGCTCACACAAACTCCGACGCGGCCGTCCCCAAATTTTTTCGTAGCCGGGGCTGACGTAGAGTATTTCGTTTTTATCGGGATTGGTCATCCAAAAAACTTCGGTGATATTTTCGGCCAGCTGGCGGAAGCGCTCCTCGCTTTCCCTCAACGCTTCTTGAATTCTCTTGGACCCGCTGATGTCTTGTATCTGGGCGACAAAATAGAGCGGATCTCCTTCGGCGGCTCTGACAACCGTGACGCTCGCGTGGGTCCATATGATCCGGCCATCCTTATGGAAAAGGCGCTCTTCCACGGCGAAGAGGTTGATCTGCCCGGCCAGCAACTGCCGAGCGCCTTTCAGATGCGCTTCGAGGTCTTCGGGATGGAGGATCGACTGAAAGGTCTCCTCCAACAGTTCCGGCTCTGCATATCCGAGCATCCGGTAAAAAGCGGGGTTCGCCGTCAGCCAGCGGCCGTCCGGACGGAGGAGCGCCATGCCGATCGGCGCGTGATCGAACGCGCCCCGGAATTGCTCTTCGCTCAGACGCAGCGCCTCCTCGGCGCGCCGGCGCTCGATCGTCTCTTTTCTCAGCGCTTCGTTGGCCGCCGTCAATTCTCGCGTCTGGTCCAGGACCCGTTGTTCGAGCTCTTTGCTCACCCCTTCCCTCTCTCCGAACCGCTCGCAAAAATAAAAAACCCAAGGATTCCGAAAATCCCTGGGTTCAATATGGGCGATGTCCCGATAACCGCCGACACTAATCTAACCATCCATGGCACCTCTTGACAAACCGACCCTGAGTGGACCACCCCAGGGACAAGCTGTCGCCGCAATTATTACAGTTTTAAAAGGAGTGTCAATCGGAAGATCTCCGTGGATTGAAAGAGGGAATTTATTCCTGCTAATGCGAATGTTCGACGAGAGCGCGGCTTCGACTCTCGTGATCGTCACGTGAGGGACTTCTTCAAGACTCCCGCTTAAATACGCTTTCCTGACAAGAGGCATTGACACGCGATCCTCGTCTCATATATTGTGCCTACGGACGGGATGGCGTCTAAGAACAAGTTCGCAGACACGGAAACCCGATTGAGAATACAAGGAGGTGGATACGAATGGCAACCAAAACAACCGTTGAAGCGCTGAAACAGTTCCCCCTTTTTTCACAGTTGACGGTCGATGAGCTCCGGTATCTTGTCCAGAAGTTGGAAGAGCGGGAGTATAAGAAAAATGACGTCATCTATAAAGAAGAGGACCTCCCGGGCATTTTGTATTTGGTTCAGCGAGGGTCGGTGGAGATCACGAAGAAGACCCCCAGCGGCCATCGGCAGGTCATCGCGACCGTTCCCTCCGGACAATTCTTCGGAGAGCTCTCCTTCTTCGTGAGCCGGCGGCATGCGTCCCGGGCAAAAGTCACCGCGGACGGTTTGGTGCTTCTGCTCCATCGGTTTGTTTACGACGAGATGGAGAAAGAGCAGCCCGCGCTGGTCCATCAGCTCTTGAAAGAGATCATCTTGAAGATGAGTGCCAATCTGGACGCGATGAACGACCTCTTCCTGCAGACGATCAACTACACCTTTTACGGGGGCGGCAAGGCCGGAACGGTCGAGGAGGAGGATTAAAGGACCCGTTTCATTCCGTCGGAATCAGGTGAACCGAGGAGGCTTTGATCACCGCCGTGATCTCCGCGCCCGGCCGGAGAGAGAGTTCCTCCACCGCTTGACGGGTCACCAGCGCCGTCAGGGAGAAGCCGCAATCGATCACCACGCGGACCTGCGCGCCGACTGGAATGCACTCTTGTATGAAGCCGACGAGGCGATTGCGCGCGCTGCTCTGCGCCGGTCTTCCCCGCTCGAGGATCACCTCCTCGGCGCGGATCGAAACGAAACAACGACCGCCGGGGGGCGCCTCTCCGACGGCGATGATTCGTCCTTTCCCGACCTCCAGTACCACCCGCTCTTCCGAAGCAAGGATCACCTGCGCCGGCAACAGGTTCTCCACCCCGACGATCTTCGCTACCTCGGGACTGGCCGGTCTGCTGAAAATGTCGAGCGGGCGGCCCCGTTGAAGAATCACCCCTTCCGAGAGAATGATCAAATCTTCTCCCAACGTCATCGCATCAACGATGTCATGGGTGACGACCAATGCCGTCGCCCGCTCCTCCTCAACCCATCGCCGTACCTCCGCGCGAACAAGCGCCCGCGTGCGAAGATCGAGCGCGGAGAACGGTTCATCGAGCAACAATAAACGCGGCTTGGGCGCGAGCGCCCGCGCCAGGGCCACCCGTTGCTGCTCCCCCCCCGAGAGGGCCGCCGGAAATCGATTCTCCTTTCCGCCCAGCTGAAACCGGTCGATCCAACCGCGGACCGACCGCTCGCTCTCCGCACGGTTCCACCGGCGCAGGCCATAGGCGATATTTTCTTGAACGGTGAGATGGGGAAAGAGAGGGTAGTCCTGGAAGAGAAGGCCGACCGAACGCCGCTGCGGCGGAAGTGAGATCCCTTGCGACGCATCGAACCAAATCGTGTCGCCATGCCGGATCTCTCCCCGCCCCGGCTGAAGAAGTCCCGCCAGACAATGGAGCAGTGTGCTCTTGCCGCTCCCCGACGGGCCGAAGAGAACAACGATCCGGGGAGAATCGAGTGAAACGGAAAATTGTGCCTGCAGACCCCCGCCCTTCGGGAGGGGATAGTGGAGATCAACGTTCAGTTCCACCCTCTGCTCCTTGTCGCTTCCGGTTCATATAAGTCACGATGGAGAGGAAAAAAAACGAGAGGATCAGCAGAAAAAGGGCCGTCTTTCCCGCCGACCGATAATTGAGCGCCTGGACCTGATCGTAAAGATCGATCGACAACGTTCGCGTCACCCCCGGAATATTTCCGCCGACCATCAGGACGACGCCGAACTCTCCCAGGGTATGCGCGAAGCTGAGGACGAACGCGGTGATGATTCCGCTTTTCGACAACGGCAGGACGATCCGAAGAAAGGTCCTCCAACGCGACTCGCCGAGCACCCACGAGCTTTGAACCAATCGGGGATTCACCCCCGCGAAGGCCGTCGCCAGCGGCTGCACCGCGAAGGGAAGGGAGTAAAGAATGGAGGCGACCAAAAGACCGCCGAAAGTAAACGGTAAGGTGGTGCCGGCGATCGACTCATAAAAAGCGCCGAGCGGACTGTTTTGGCCGAACGCCATCAAAAGATAAAAACCGAGAACGGTCGGCGGGAGAACGATCGGAAGAGCGACCACCGCCTCCACCAAGAACTTCCAGCGCCATCGGGAGATGACGATCCAGTGGGCCAGCGGGATCCCGAGAAAAAGAAGGAGAACCGAGGTGAACGACGCCAACTCGATCGAAAGCCAAAGGGCCTCCCAGTTCATTTCGCCTCCGACGAGAGGGTGAAGCCATACCGCTCCAGAATGGCCTTCCCCTCCCCCTCTTTGATGAAATCGATCAGCGACTGCGCCAATGCCGCTTCCCGGCTTCGACGCAAAATCACCGCCGCCTGGTGCAGCGGGGGATAGGCGTCGACCGGGACCAGCCAGAATCGCCCCTTCTCTTTCATCGGCGCGGCGCTCGCATGAGAGAGGGAGAGCAGGCCGATGTCGGCATTCCCCGACTGAACGAACTGGGCCGCCTGCGAGATGTTCTCTCCGAGGACAAGACGGGATTGCACCCGCTCATAAAGCCCCGACGATTGCAGCGCCGACACCGCCGCCTTGCCGTAGGGGGCATGGGCCGGATTGGCGATGGCGACTTTCCGGACCGACGGGTGAAGGAGGGCCTGCATCTCCTCTTTGGCGACGTCGATTGGAGACCCGTTCGGCACCCAGAGGACGAGCCGTCCGGTGGCATATCGGAAAAACGATTCCGGAATGGCCAGTCCCGTCTCGATCAACCGCTTCGGATACGACTCGTCGGCCGAAAAGAAGAGATCGAACGGCGCGCCCGCCGTGATTTGTGCAACGAAGCTCCCGGAGGCGCCGAAGGAGACTTTCACCCTGCTCCCCGTCGACTTCTCGAAGGCCGATGCGATCTCTCCCATGGCGAACTGAAGGTCCGAGGCGGCGGCGACGGCGAGGGTCGGCGAAGAGGACGCCGCTCCGTTCGATGAAAATGCGATGATGACGCAGATGAAGACGAACAGCCCCAGTACGCCGATCCGCCTCACGCCATTTTCTCCCTTCGAAACCGCTCGAGCTCCTTGAACCAGAAGAGAACCGTCTCCCGAGGATAACCGGCGTTTCGCCGGCTGGTTGAAGGGACGACGAAGACGCGGCTCTCCCCGATCCTTTGGGGTTTGGCCCCCGGCCCTTCATTCCGGCCGAAGAGGGCTCGGTATGCGGTCAATCCATTCAAACAAACGATCCGCGGACGGTACATCCTGATCTTATTTTGAACGACGATCGCTCCGGCTTCAAATTCGGCTCTCGTCAAATCAGATGCGCTGTCGGAGGAGCGCTTGACGACGTCGGTCAGCCCGATCCCGAATCGGACCAGTTTCCAATCGTCCTCCGGTTTGAGCGGATGCGGAAGAAGGCCGCTCTCGTGGAGCATCGGCCAGAAGAGGTTCGTTGAACGGGCGTAGTAGTGTCCAACCTGAGCGGAGGTGGTTCCCGGGTTGATCCCGACGAAGACGATCGAAAGATCGGCCTCCAGGATGTCGGGGAGCGGCGTCATCGTTTTGGCCCCCTCACTCCGACTGGCCCGGCCGGAGCGGCTCGTGGCAGACCTCGCAGTGAAAGGCGTCGGGATCGTTCTGATGGCGGCATTCCGGACAGGCCAAATAGCGGCCCTTCGAGGAGGGGAATTCGGTTAAACACTTGTCGCACCAGGGCATGGCCGGATCGTTCTCATGGCCGCACTTTTGACATTTCATGACCGACCTCAACTTAAAATAAAATGGGCCGACCTGATTGTATCAGATCAGCCCATCGATGTGAATGGTGAATGCCGTAGAGACTATTTCGTTGTAACGAGGGTGTCTTTGAATCCGACATTCCGGATTTCGAATCCGTTCTTTAATTCGGTAATCGGGACCATCTTAATCGCGTGATGCTTCGCCAAATCATCGCAAACACCGACGCAAATCTCGCATCCTTTGCATCGGTCTACCGCGACGTAAGCCGTTGCCCGGACCGAATCGTATAAAATCGTATTGGACTCCGGACAAAACTGGGTGCAAAGCCGGCATTTCGTTGCACCGCAAATGTCTACATCAATATCCGCGACTGAATACATCCATCACCTCCAAATGTTGATTAATTCACACCCGCTTTTTGCAGCTTGTCCGAGGCGGTGACCCGATCTTTCTGCCACTGATTCCACCCCTGTTCGATCGCGTACTCATGGGCCGCCTGTACCACCGCGAAATTCTTCGCCACCAGTTCCGCTTTTTTGGCGAACTTCTTTTCGATCACATTGTCCAGCGAAGCGGTTCCCCCCGAGACGACGAATCCTTTCCCGAGAAAACGCTCTTTCACCGACTGCTCCAATGATTTCAAATCGGGCATCTGAATAATCCCTGCGATGGCGCCGCACATGGCCATGTTGGTCGCCAGGTCGGTCCCGCCGACCTCGTTGGCGATCTTCGTCGCGGGAATGTAGCAGATCTTCGCGTTGTTTTCCTCCAGCTCCCGAACCTGATCCGGAATCATCGGAACGGGAGCGTCGCTGTTGATCAACACGACCCCGTCTTTCTTCAGCCCCCAATAAAACGGCATCGTATAGGATTTGCCATGGGTAATGACCTGAGGATGGAAAATCATGATGATGTTGGGATAAATGATCTCCCCGATTTCATAAATCTTCCCCGACGCGATTCGGACGTAGCTTTCGACCGGCGCCATCCGTTTCTCGGACCCGAAGAAGGGAACCAGCGTGCTCTCCCCTTTTCCGATGATCACCCCGTTGCTCAAGATATGGGAGGCGGTAACCACCCCCTGACCTCCGATGCCAGCCATTCGGATGTTAAATCGCTTTACTCCCGTATCGATTGCCGCCATGCTCAACCTCCTCTTATCGTCTACTCGCCGTTGTCCTATTTTGTCTGAGGCGCTTTCAGTTTCCGGCGATCGGCCTCTGACTTTTCCCAATAGGCTTTGGCGTCGTCGGTCATGTATTCCATAAAACCATAACGATCTTTTTCGACTTCCCGGGCGTCATCCATCACCTTCGGCGTCGGGATCGCATATTCGATGTTGCAGGAGGTATAGGCCTGGATGTAGGTCGGGCCGACCTCACGCGCGATCAAAACCGCCTTCCGGACGGTGTTCGCCACGCGGGTCGGATTGGTCGGGGCGATTCGGGCGATGTAGGCCACGCCGGAGGTCTTCGCAAGACCGATCATATCCATCTTTTCGAATTTTTTCCCGTTCGGGGCCATTTTCAGAACCATCCCCTTTTGGGTCATCCCGCTCTCTTGTCCGCCGGTATTTCCGTAGACTTCGTTATCGAGCATGATGGTGGTGAACTTCTCTTTCCGGAACCAGGAGTGCATCACCGCAGAGAAACCGATGTCGGCCAATCCGCCGTCTCCCGCCATCACGATCACATCTTTCGGCTTGTCTTTGAAGCGAACCGAGAGACCGCGCTTCAATCCGCTGGCGACCGCATTGGTGTCTCCGTAGTTTCCGTAGACGAATGGAATCGCCGCCTGGCTCAACGCCAACCGCCCGCAGCCGGCGGTCCCGATAATGACCGAATTCTCGACGCTCGGCAACGCAAGAAGGGTCACCCGGATGAAGAGGGTCATCGCGCAGCCGGCGCACATCGGATGTTCTTCGAGAATTTCCTTGAATGACCCGAGCTCCGAGACCTTTCTCTCCTTCGTAAAAGGACCGTTCTCGACGAGATCCTGATATTCCTTCGGTAAAAATTTCTGGAAACCGGGAGAGACGCGAATTGTTTCTAAAGCCATGAGAGAACCTCCTTTTTACCGTCTGTTTGGAGTACCCATAATGTATTCCAAGATCAACTCCGTCGGCATCGACATCCCGCCGAAGACCCTCGGCCCGGAGATCACCCGCTCGCTTCCTCGGATGGTCGACTTCACTTCTTTGGCGAGCCAGCCGACATAGTTGAACTCTGGAACAAGAATCTTTTCAGCATGATCGAGCGCCGCCCTAACCTCTTCGGCCGGGAAAGGACGGACTGATTTGATCTTCACCAAACCGACTTCAATCCCCTGCTCGGCCGCCTGCCGGACCGCTTCGCGGGACTGCGAAACGGCGGCGCCCGAGGCGACGATCATGATCTTCGCTTTCGGATTGACCACCTCGACCAATCCTCCCAGCCATCGCTCGATCCACTTGCGAGAACGCTCCTGCGCCGCCCAGATCTCCTGCTGCCAGGAAGCATGCATCTGATAGGAGATAAAGTTCGATTTCTGAATCGGCGCGTCGCGCGAAATGCGGATTGGCGGATTTTCGTTATCCATCATCGGCACCGCTTCATGATAACAATCCCGGGGAGGAAGCTTGATATCCGCCGCTGGAAGCGACACCCATCCGCGCGCATGCGTGACGAAGAAACCATCCACCGCCACCGCGACGGGAAGGGTGACCTCCGGCTTCTCGCCGATCATAAACGCCGCAAGCGCATAATCATAAAAATCCTGCTGGTTCTCGGCATGGAAGAGAAGGCAGCCGGTATTGAGCATGTAGGAGAGCTCGACATTGTCAGGCTGAATCGCCAGCGGGGCGTTGATCACCCGGCACATAATCAGAAGAACGGCCGGGAGACGTCCGCCCGGCCAGGAGGAGATCACCTCAAGACCTCTCATTAGGCCCGGTCCGGCGGTTGCGGAGAGACAACGCACTCCGGAGCGGGAGGCCCCGGCGATCGCCGACATCACGCCATATTCTTCCTCGCCGCGATAATAATCTTTGACGTACCCTTCGGCGTAGAGATAACCGACCTGCTGCATCGTTTCGCTCTGAGGAGTGATCGGATAGGAAATCGCCACGTCGACATTCGCGCGCCGGATCGCCTCTTTCGCCGCCTCGCTCCCCGTAATAAACGTTTTCTCGCGGGGAGCTTGCAAAAACAGATAATCGGGATCGACGACTCTCTGCGCCGCCGCTCCCTTCTTCGCCTCTTTCGTGGGGGCCGGGGCCGCCGTGATGACGTCTCCCTGTGGGTTTGTTTTAACCTCTTCTCCGAGTCCTTCGCTCATTATTCGGTGACCTCCTTATTGAGGGCTCCCCAAAAAATCTCTTGGGGGTCAATATCAAAATAAAAATTCAACCAGCGGGTTATTCTTCGTTCTCGTCCAACCCTTTTTCCAAATCGTGCGCGAAACCGGCCTCGACCATCTCCTCTTCAGGCTTCACCGCCTCGACCCCGGTCAGCCCCGCAATTTGGGCCCATCCGGAGGGGATGATTCCCTGGCCCTCGTACAGCGGCTTGATCCCGTTCTTCTTCACCCGTTTCAGCGTCTCGGCAAAATTCTTCAGCTTTTCAGCCGTGAACTGGGGGACGGAGGCCATCGCATCTTCATGGCCCGCTTCGGCGCAGAGGGCGATGGTGTAGCAATTCGTTCCCGCACGGATCATCTTGAGGGTGATATTCGCGAAATGGCAGTGGACACCGATGAAAACGCATGCTTCGATTTTATTATGCCAGATGGTGAGATTGGGATGGCATGGATTGATCACCGCTTCCGGATCGATCTTCGGATAGATCGGACGATAATCGGGCATAGGGATAATGCGAACGCCGGGGATTTCCCGCGCCACTTCAAAAAAAGGAGCTGACTTCTCGATGGTATGTTCATTCCATCCCCACAGCATCAGCGGTCCCGGGAAGAGCGTCGGGTTTTTCCGCGTCAGCATGGCAATCGCCGCGGCCTCCATCGCCTTTTCTTCAGGGACGATCCTTCCTTCGACCAAACCCTCTCCATCTTCCGGAAGATGAATCCCCATGATCGCAGCGGCAGGGGGGAGAAGCCCCTCCGGACCAGTAAGAACACGATAGGCGGGCTCTTGCGTCTGCTTCATTACAACTCCTTATTTTCTCAGGTGAATGACCGAAGGCTCGATCACTGATTGAATGAGTGGGATACCTTTAAAATATTTTTCATAATATAACAGCGGAAGAACGCTTGTCAAATCAAAAATCGCTGCCAAAACACCTTTTTCCATCCAGAATCAAAGGTCTGCCCAGGCAAAGAGGCAAACCCTATTTTTTGGCCAGACGCTTCCGGTCGAGCTCGCTTAGGTATTTTTTCCGCAATCGGATTGTCTGAGGGGTGATTTCCAGAAGTTCATCGTCCGCAAGAAAGGCAATCGCCTCTTCGAGGCTCATTTTTCTCGGCTGAGTCAATACAAGGGCGTCCTCTGCAGTGGAAGAGCGGAAATTGGTAAGGTGTTTCTTTTTAGAGGCATTCACAACCAGGTCGTTTGCCCGGGAATGCTCGCCGATCACCATTCCCTCATAAATCTTCTCTCCGGGAGAGACGAAAAGAACGCCTCGTTCTTGAATATGATGGAGCGAAAAGAGGATCGCCTCGCCGGTTTCCATCGAAATCAGCGCCCCCTTTGTTCGAGAGGTGATCTCTCCCTTGTGCGGTTGGAAAGAGGAAAAGGTGTAGTTCATGATCCCCGTGCCGCGGGTGGCGGTTAAAAATTCGGATCGGTAACCGATCAATCCTCTGGAGGGGACCTCGAATTCGAGACGAACGTGCCCGCCGAGCGTGTTTCCCATGTTGACCATCTCTCCCCGCCGCCGGCCGAGCCCCTCCATCACCGTTCCGATATAGGCCTCTTCGATATCGAGCATCAGACGCTCGATCGGCTCATAGGTTTTTCCGTCGATCTCTTTTAAAATGACGGTCGGCCTCGAAACGGCGAACTCATAACCTTCCCGGCGCATCGTCTCAATGAGAATCGAAAGATGGAGTTCTCCCCGTCCCGACACCTTGAAAACATCGGTGTTGCCCGTGTCTTCGATTCGGAGGGCGACGTTTGACCGGAGCTCTCGATAAAGCCGCTCCCGAAGGTTCCGGCTCGTGACGAACTTCCCCTCTTTCCCGGCGAACGGAGAGGTGTTCACCATGAAATTCATCGAAATGGTCGGCTCGCCGATGGAGATCGTCGGCAGCGCCTCCGGCGCATTCGGATCGGCCAAGGTGGCGCCGATCTGCGCCTCTTCAAAGCCGGCGACGCCGATGATCTCACCCGCGGCCGCTTCGGCCAACTCCACCTTTTTCAGCCCCTCATATCCGATAATTCGCGTGACCTTTCCCTTGATATTCGCTCCCTCTCCCTGAACGAGGGCAAGGGTCTCTCCGACGCGAATTTTCCCGCGAAAGATCCGCCCCAACGCGATCCGGCCGACAAAATTATCATAATCGAGAGAGGTCACCAGCATCTGCAACGACGCCGTCTCATCTCCGGCAGGAGGACCGACCCTTGAGATAATCGTGTCAAAGAGGGGCGAGAGATCGGTGGAGGAGTCCTCCAGGTTCAGCTTGGCGAAGCCCGCTTTGGCCGAGGCGTAAACGATCGGAAAGTCGAGTTGGTCGTCATTCGCCTCCAATTCAAGGAAAAGATCGATCACCTGATCGACCACTTCCTTCGGTCGGGCGTCGGCCCGGTCGATTTTGTTGATGACGACGATGGGGCGGAGGTTGAGCTCCAGCGCCTTTCTGAGAACAAACTTGGTCTGGGGCATTGCCCCTTCAAACGCGTCCACCAGCAGAAGAACCCCATTCACCATGTTGAGGGTCCGCTCCACCTCTCCCGAGAAATCGGCGTGGCCCGGGGTATCGACGATGTTGATCTTGAACTGCTTATAGTGAACCGACGTATTCTTGGCCAAAATCGTGATGCCGCGCTCCCGTTCCAGGTCGTTGGAGTCCATGACCCGCTCGACGACCCCTTCATGGGATTTGAAGGCCCCTCCCTGCCGGAGCATCTTATCCACCAAGGTCGTCTTTCCATGGTCGACGTGCGCGATAATCGCAATGTTTCGAATATCTTCTCTCAACTTGTTCTGGATTTCGGCCTTCATGCTTCTGTCGATTCCCTCTCAAAAAAAAACCCCAAAAAGCTTTGGGGTTTGTGTGGATATACGCGGACCCAAAAAAGTGACGTGGAACGGATTATAACACTCTACCGCCGGTTCGTCAATCAATATACTCCCGATCCCAGCGGACGGCCCTTACTTTGCCACCCTTACTTTGACAAACGTTCGAGGGCTTCAAAATATTTCCGGCTCGTCTGCTCCACCACCGAGGCGGGGAGATGAGGCGGAGGGGGAGTGCCGTTCCAATTGACCGAGAGGAGATAGTCGCGGACATACTGTTTGTCAAAGCTCGGCTGCCCCTTGCCGGGGGCGTAGGTGTCCATCGGCCAGAAACGGGAAGAGTCGGGGGTGAGGAGTTCGTCGATCAAAAGGGGGCGTTTCGTCTTCGGATCGAGACCGAACTCCATTTTGGTATCGGCAATAATGATCCCCCGCTTTTCGGCATGCGCCGCCGCCTTTTTATAAATGTTCAGGCTGGCCGCGCGGACTTCTTCCGCGAGGGAGACCCCGACCGTCGACTTCATCTCTTCGAAGGAGATGTTGATATCGTGGGTTCCCATCGGCGCCTTGGTCGAAGGGGTAAAGATCGGCTCCGGAAGACGGGCCGATTCAACCAGGCCCGCCGGCAACTTCTCGCCGCAAACGGTCCCTGTCTTTTGATATTCCTTCCAGCCGGAGCCGGAAAGATACCCTCGGACGATGCATTCGACCGGAAGCGGCTCGGCCTTCCGAACCAGCATGCTCCGCCCTTCCAGAACCTCCCGATAAGGACGGCACTTTTCAGGGAAGCGGTCAAAATCGGCGGTGATCACATGGTTCGGGACCGAATCGTCCATTTTCGCGAAGAGGTCGAACCAATGCAGAGAGAGCTGTGTGAGGACATAACCTTTTCCGGGAATTCCCTCCGGAAGGACGACATCGAAAGCGGAGATCCGGTCGGACGCAACAAAGAGGAACGCGTCTCCCAGATCATAAATATCGCGCACCTTCCCCCGCTTCGGTGTTCCCAAGCCGGAAAGTTGACTCTCCAAGAGAATGTCTTTCGGTACCTTCATTTTCATCCCCATAACCTCCGCTCCCTCTTGTTTTAGAAATCGTTCCTTTTTATCCTACCCGCGACCCGATTGTCAATCAGCCGTTGATCAGTTTCACGACAGCTCTGTTTTTGAAGTAATCGATGATGTTCAACGCGGCATATTTTTGCTCGATCCGGAAAAGGGCCGTCGGGGACTGTCCAAGCGCGTCGGCGAGAAGAACCTTGTTGACCCCGCCATGCGCGACGACCGCCACCTCTTCCCCCGCATGCTTCCTTAAAATGATCTCAAAGGCCGCCAATGCCCGCTCTCCAACCTCGCGATACGACTCTTCCCCTCCCGGGCGGCTGTCGGCCGGATTCGTCAACCAGGCGGACCATCCCTCCGGGTCTCGGTTTGAGATCTCCTCTGCGTTGAGTCCCTCCCAGAGGCCGAAGTTCTTCTCTCGTAACTCAGACATCTGGAAGAGGGAAGCACCGCATGCTTTTGCAATCGCCTCTCCTCCTCGGACACTTCGCTGAAGGTCACTCGTATAAACCGCTCGGATCGGACAGGAGGCAAGGCGCGCCGCGACCTCTTCGAGCTGCAAAAGCCCTCGCGGAGTGAGCCCGACATCGGTTTGGCCGTTGAAGGTCCTTCGCTCGAAGGTCGTTACCTCCCCGTGGCGGAGGAGATAAACGCGGGTGGGCCGATCTTCGGGGAGGAATTCAAAGCGAGGGTTTCCGTCGCACCATTTCATTCCGTTTTGGTCCTTATCATAAACATAAAAAAACCGGGACCTTTAAAAAGGGCCCCGGCCGATATCGTTGGAACGGGAGACGGGATGGCTCCCCACAAAACGGGGAGCGCGTCGTTTGGAAGCTTCGCTCTATCTTTGTTCCGAACTTGCGGTTCCACCGCAAGTTCGGTGCGCCGTCGAACCCGCAGTGGTCGCGGGGAGACACCAAACCCCGTGTGAACCGATTACAAAATTTATGACAAATTGGAGCGGGAGACGGGATTCGAACCCGCGACCAAGAGCTTGGGAAGCTCCTACGCTACCACTGCGCTACTCCCGCATAGGCTGGAAATCTTATCTGTTTCGAAAATCGTTGTCAAGCGTTTGAGTGTCATTCATTCGATAGACGGCTGCCCGGCCTGCGATTGGCAAATGTGGAGGAGCTCTTCCCATCGGTCGTCCGGAAGGAGATGGACGAACGGGCCTTGGGCTTCTTTCGCCAGACTTTTCAGCCGTTCGATCCGCTCCTCCGTCAGCGGATGGGAAGAGAGGTACTTCAAAGCGGCCGGCATTTCCATCCCTTCTTTTTTGATCATCTCGAAGAAGGTAATCATTCCCTTCGGGTCGATCCCCGCGTCAATGAGCATCCGCATTCCCTCCCGATCGGCCTCTTCTTCATTCTGCCGGCTGTAGTGCATCAGCCCCAATGTCTTCGCGCTCTGGAGTCCGAATGCAATCCCTCCCGTTGAATCTCCGGTCAGGGCCGAAAGGAGCAGCCCCATCGACGTGTCCTGCAGAATCGATCGCGTGGCGTGGCGCCGAAGATTGTGCTGCAACTCATGCGCGAGGACGGCGGCGAGCTCCTCCGCCGTCTGCATCCGCTCCAGCAGCCCTCGAAAGATCACCGTGGTCCCGCCCGGCACGGCAAAAGCATTGACCAGCGGATGATCGACGACGATGACCCGAAAGCGGTACGGCGCATCCGGAAGAGAGCCGGTCAACTTTTTAACAAGATCCTCGATGAGGGCCGATTGGCTCTCTCCTCTGCATCGGCTCTCCGGCGGGACCCATTGGTCGACGATCGCCTCCCCCATCCGCTCCTCCCAGGAGAAGGGAACATGCGGGGTGAGCATCGAAGCGAGGGCGGGAATGCCCCAAAAATAAAAGGTGAGTGAAAAGACGACTGTAAAAAGGGCGGCAAGGAAAGCGAGTTTCAGACGCCGCTTCCGCCGGGTGGGGTCGTTGAAGTGGGCCGCCTGATCGGGGGCCAAACGGTGAAGCGCATTCAAGAATCCTTCTTCCGAGATGAGAAGGATCTGCGGGTCGGGCCCGCCCCATTCCAACCGGATCTGCTCGCCCGGGTAGAAGCCCTGCGTCTGGCGAATCTCGCGATAAGGCCAGAAGAACGTCTTCTCCCGCTCGGTCGTCACCTTCAGACCGCTGCCGGTGAGGAGAATGATTGCCGTTTGCCGATGGGCGGTTTGACCGTCGAGGTAGTAACCGCGCCACTCCATCGGCAAAGGGGAAGGGTTCAAGCGGCACCGAAATCGGAATCGAGATTGAGAAGCCCGCCCAGCCCCTCCCCGGTGGCCGAGGCGCTCTGGCTCTCCTGCTGAACCGACGCCAGATCGAGCGGGCCTTCCATTGTGAGGTGAGAGAGGGTGTAGCGAATATTTCGGACGACCACCCATGGCCAGGCAAGGCCCAAGGTCATCAGGAGAAGAAAAATATTTCCGAGATTCAGAAGGAGCAATCCCCCGCCGGTCATGGAAGCCCGGAAGCGGGCCGCGCCGAAGGTGGTCTGCTCCCACAAATATCGCTGCTTTTTAGCAAGAAACCAAAACCAGTAAAGACCGAGGGTCAAGATCGATAGAAAAACAGCGGCCGCAAAACTTCCCCAAAGATCGCCCCCTCGCCCGTTGAATTCCCATTTCTTGCTTCCGAAGTAGGTGTGCGTCGCCATGAATCGATATTGATCGACCATAAAAATCGGATAGTAGAGTCCCAACGTCACGAGGCTGAGGAGGGTTCCCCCGATGAAAAGCTTGATGAACGGGGCGGCCTCTCCGCGAAACGAAAACCGGATCCCCCGCCAGGAGGTCCGGCTCAAGCGATACCGGCGCGCCCCGACCATGGCAAGGGGAATGAAGGTCAATAAGAGGCCATACGCAAGAAGGAGAACGCCGATTTGGGCGGTGAGTCCCCCGGGGACAAAAGGAACCGCCTGGAAAAGGGCATAGAGGAGACCGAATACCAGGGCCGACTTGAGGAATCCGATGAAGAGCTCTTTCCCGGTGCCGTGATAGGCAAATCGGTCTCCGTTGAACGCCATCTGCCCCCAAAGGTAGTTGCGGACGCGGACCTTTCCCCAGAAGTGATAAATGCCGAGGGTCACCAGGGTCAGAAACATGTTGATGATCCGGATGGCAAAGAGCGCCCCTCCTGTTCCATGGAAGGAGAGAGGGTGGACGAGGCCTGTCCCCCCCGCGTTGACATCGGTCTCGGTCGCCTCGGATTTCGGCGCCTCTTCCCTTTTGATCGGATGAGGGACGGCAGGCCGCGGCTCGATTGGAAGATCGGAAACGATCCCCGCGATCGGCGCGCCGCACGCTTTGCAGGCCGATCGGGCCAGCTGGGTCAATCCGCATTTGGAACACCGCATGCTTCCGGTCATTGTAGACTCCTCGCCTGAGAAACCATCCTCAGCCTATTTCGGACAGAACCGCAACTCTTGGAAAGTAAGTGTAGCATGCGGCTTCAATTCCGCAAGCAGCTTAGCCTGTATTATTCCAAAAGGGGATGTCCCTTAGAATCGAGGGGTGGTCGGGAATGCCTCTGCGGAGGGAGGATCGATCAGGCGAAATCATGGCCGGAATGCACAAACGCCGACCGGTCCGCATCGAGGATGGCGGGCCCGGCCGGTGCCGGAAAAGAGACCTTCGATCGGTAAGGATGATCGCTAGGTTTTGTTGGAATGTTTTTCGACGAATTTCTTGATCTCGTCGAGATTCTCCAAAATCAGCTTCGCTTTCTTCAAGCCAAACTGAAACGGAAACTTATCATCAGGTCCCTGGCTCAAGACCAGCATTGGGTTTCCTTTAAATTCGGATTCGGATGCAGGCATTTCTCTTCTCCTTTTTATGAAGAAGGCCCCTCGATTACGAAGGGATCTTCTTTTCCATTGTGCCGACCGACGGCGCGACCAGGTAGCTCCGACTCCCCAACGCCAAAGCGAAACCGACCGCCGCGTAGATGACGCCGATGACCAGCGCCGGGGCTCCGAAAAAACGGATGGTCCGGCCGATCAAAATCATAACGAGAATCAACAGCCAGCTTTTTACGCTGAAGGTCATGTAGAAGGGGCTCTTCTCGGGAAGCTGCTCGATTCGGGCGATGTTCTTTTTGGCAATCTTCGGGAGAACAAAGTTCCCCTTCGCGAATCCGATGATGAGCGCGATCAGCAACCCGATTCCTTCGGCGATTCCGGGCGTCCCCCTGGCCGGGTCGAGCTCGCTCATCGTTCGTCCGCCGAAAAGAAAAATTCCCCCGGCGATCAGCAGACCGGTGCCGACGAGTGCCCAGAGCAGGAACGCCAATTTCAGATGGGTGTCGCGTGATACCTCCATTAATTTTCTCCTTTCTTTAATCTTTCGTTGCGTTGCCTTAAAACCTCATACGCGACCACGCCGACGGCGACCGAGACGTTGAGCGAAGAAACCTTCCCCCGCATCGGCAGCGAGACGACCTGATCGCAGTGCTCGAGCACTTTTTGATGGACCCCTTTTCCTTCCGCTCCGACGACGACGGCGACCGGATCGGCAAAATCATAATCCAAATAGGAAGTCTGCGCCCCCGCCTCGATACCGACGGTCCAGATATTTTCTTTCTTCAGCCGGTCGATGGTCGCCGAGATATTCACCACCCGCGCCACCGGGACATGGACCACCGCGCCGGCCGACGCTTTCGAGACCACGCCGGTCAACCCGGCCGCGCGCCGCTCCGGGATGATGACCCCATGGACGCCGACCGCATCGGCGGTCCGGATGATCGCCCCCAAGTTGCGCGGGTCCTCGACCTCATCGAGGACCAGGAGAAAAGGAATTTCCCCGCGCCGTCGAATTCCTTGCAGAATCTCATCAAGCTCGGTATAACTTTGGGCCGAGAGGAGGCCGACCACCCCTTGATGTTTGGCGGTCTTGGCCATTCGATCGAGCACGTCGCGGGGAACCGTCTGGACCGTCGCCCGCTGCTGCCGGGCATTGGACCGGATCTCGTCGACCTCCTGGCCGCCGCGTCCCGGCGCAAGGAAAACCTTGTTCAGCCGCCTCGCCCGGAGCGCCTCCAGGACCGGATTGATCCCGTAGATCACCGCCTCTTCGACGGAGACCGAAGGCCGCGGCTCCCTTGGTTTTGGATCTCTGGGAGGTTTCTCTCTTCTCATCGCTTCACCCGCGTTGTCCCGTCCGGCCGGTCTTCGAGGACAATCCCCGCTTGGGCCAGCCGATCCCGGATCTCATCCGACTTCTTCCAATCTTTCTTCCGGCGCGCCTCCTCCCGCTCGCGGACGAAGGACTGAACCGTATTGTCATCAATCGAGACTTGAAGCGAGGCGTTCACACCCGCAATATCGTATCTACCCGGTTCCGCTTCTAATGTGTGGAAGGGCCACATCGACGGCGGAACTCGGAAAATCCCCAGGACCCCGCCGAGATCTCTCAGAAGATCTCTCGCCGGTAGAACAGAGGTCTGGCTGGCTTTTGACATCTGAACATTGATCTCGGAACGAAATTCCTGGAGCACACCGATCGCGCGGGCCGTATTGAAATCATCGTCCATTGCCGCTTCAAACGCTTCTCGATACCGCTCCCACCCGGTTGCGTCTTTTTTCGCTGATGTTGAAGATCCCCCCGTCTCCTCCAAATTTCTAAAGAGTTCATAAAAGCGAGCAAGACCGCTTTTCGCCGTCTTGAGACTCTGATCGGAGAAATCAAGCGGTGATCGATAATGCGTCGAGAGGAGATAAAAGCGGATCACCTCGGCAATGACCTCGTCTTTTCGATAAACCGGGCGCAACTTCTCGAAAATCTCTTTCACCGTAAAGAAATTGCCGAGAGACTTCGACATCTTCTCCTGATCGACGGTCACAAAGCCGTGATGGACCCAGGAGCGGACGAATTCTTTTCCGGTCGCCGCTTCCGATTGGGCGATTTCGTTTTCATGATGCGGGAAGATCAAATCCTTGCCGCCGCCGTGCAGATCGAGGGTCTCCCCCAACAGCTTCATCGACATCGCCGAGCACTCGATATGCCACCCCGGTCTCCCCATCCCCCAGGGGCTCTCCCAGGCCGGCTCCCCCGGCTTCGACGACTTCCAGAGGGCGAAGTCGAGCGGGCTTTTCTTTCGCTCGTCGACCTCCACCCGCGCGCCCGAAACCATCTCGTCGAGCTTCTGCTTGGAAAGCTTTCCGTACGAGGGGAACTTCGCCACCTCATAATAGACATCCCCCTCTACCGGATAAGCGATCCCTTTCGAAATCAATGTCTCGATCAGCCCGATCATTTCGGGGATGTATTCGGTCGCCTTCGGCGCCGACGTGGGGGGCCGCACCCCCAGCCGGGCCATGTCCTCTTCGTAGGAGGCGATATACTTTTCAGCAATCTCCTTCCACTCCTTCCCCTCCTGCTGCGCGCGGCGGATGATCTTGTCATCGACGTCGGTGAAGTTTTTAACGTAGCGCACCGAGAGCCCCTTGTACTCCAGATAGTTTCGAACCACGTCGAAGACGATCGCCGACCGCGCATGGCCGAGGTGGCAATGATCGTAGACGGTCACGCCGCAGACATAAAGGCGGACCTCTTTGTCCATCATCGGGGACCACGGCTCTTTTTCGCCGGAAAGAGTATTGCTGATTTTTAGCATCGATTATTCCTGCTGAACGGCCTAGTATGATTTCAGGCGGGCTGCGGTGTCAAGATGCGGACGGTATCATTTATGAGCGTCCGTTCCCGTCGATTCCTCATCCTTGCTCCAACCGGACGCCCCCAAGAACGGAACAAAAAGACAGGGT
The DNA here is from genome assembly GCF_012184425.1 of Candidatus Manganitrophus noduliformans. Lineage (NCBI taxonomy): Bacteria > Pseudomonadati > Nitrospirota > Nitrospiria > Candidatus Troglogloeales > Candidatus Manganitrophaceae > Candidatus Manganitrophus > Candidatus Manganitrophus noduliformans. The sequence continues at coordinate 79,495 of NZ_VTOW01000006.1, read as the reverse complement.
GTGATCGAGACGGTGACAGGCCCCTTTTCTTCCTTGACGATCTTCTTCAGCGTTTGCGACGTCCGCTCTCCGATGGGGATGACCATCCGACCCCCGACCTTGAGCTGATCCATTAAGACCGACGGAATTTGAGGCGCTCCCGCGGCGACCAAGATCGCGTCGAACGGGGCCTCGTCCTTCCAGCCGAACGAGCCGTCGGCCTGACGGATGACAGCGTTCCGGTAGCCGAGCTCTTCAATCATCTTCCACGCCTTCGAAACCAAAAGCTGAATCCGTTCGATCGAACAGACCCGCGCCGCCAATTCCGCCAGCACCGCCGTCTGATAGCCCGATCCGGTCCCGATCTCCAACACCTTCTCGGTCCCCTTCAGCGCCAGCGCCTCCGACATCAACGCCACCATGTACGGCTGGGAGATCGTCTGCCTTTCCCCGATCGGAAGGGCATGGTCGCCGTAAGCCCGGTCGCGAAACGCCTCCTCGACGAAGAGATGCCGGGGGACCTTCCGCATCGCCGCCAGCACCCGCTCGTCCTTGATCCCCCTGGGGATCAGCTGGTCTTCGACCATGCGGCGCCGCGCGGTCTCAAAATGATTCATGGTTGTTCTATCTCTTGCAGGAACAAGCCGGCTTCTCCGTCCGGTCTCCCTCTCCGATGGCAATCATCGGAGCGGTTTGATCCGGACCTACCGCAACTTAGCGGATCTCCGTCTCCAGCTGCTCTTTCCAGGAGCGGAGCCGTTCGACCGTTTCGTGATGGGTGAGATCGAGATGAAGCGGGGTCACCGAGATCTCCCCGCGCTCGACCGCCTCATGATCGGAATTCTTCCGCTTCTCCCATTTCATTCCGTTGAGGCCGATCCAGAAATATTTTCTCCCGCGCGGATCGGCGTTCTCGATGATGGTGCTGTCGTCGAAAACCCGCTTGCCGAGCGTAGTGATCCGAACCCCCTTGATCTCGTTCGGGGGAAGATTCGGGGCATTGACGTTGAGGAAGACCTCCCGCGAAAGCCCCTCCTTCAGAACCAGCCGCACCAGCCCGACGGCAAACCGCGCCGCCGTTTCGAAGTGATACTGGCCGTCGCCCAGTTGGGAGAAAGCGATCGAAGGAATCCCGAGAAGGGTCCCCTCCATCGCCGCGGAGACCGTCCCGGAATAGGTCACGTCGTCGCCGAGATTCCCCCCCTTGTTGATCCCGGAAACGATCAGATCGGGTCGCGACCCCTTCAGCAAATAGAGCACCCCGAGATTGACGCAGTCGGTCGGCGTCCCGTTGACGCTGAACACCCCCGGACGGATCTCGTCGGCGCGAAGCGGCTTATGAAGGGTCAGGGCATGGCCCGCCGCGTTCCGTTCGCGATCGGGGGCGATCACCACCACCTGGCCGACCTCTTTGAGCGCGTCGGCCAGCTGATGCAGGCCGGGCGAGTGGACGCCGTCATCATTCGTCGCCAGAATGACCTTTTCCTTCTTGCTCAAAACAAAAACCTCTCTACCCTTACCGGAGCAGAGGCGCGGCGCCCCGGCACAAAACAAAAAAAGCTGCCAAGCAGCTTTCAGATCTTATCTCAATGACCCTGGGCCTGTCGGTGAGCGGTCTGACCTCTCTTCACGAAAGATGGACCGCTCACCTACAAATTGGTCGGGGCGACTGGATTTGAACCAGCGACCACTCGCACCCCAAACGAGTGCGCTACCAGGCTGCGCTACGCCCCGCCTAACTTAAAATGTGTAAAACTTCTTCCAGTTCCCTTCGAACCCGATCGAGGGTCTCTTCGTGACGAGGCTCTCTCATCGGCGGCTCCGATGGAACGGGGGCGCCGTTCAATTTCTTCTTTGCCCCCGCGATCGTCATCCCCTCCTGGTAGAGGAGCTTCTTGATCTGAAGGATCAGATCGATCTCCCGCTTCGTGTAGACCCGTTGGTTTCCTTTACTCTTCTTCGGATGAAGGGCCGGGAACTCCGATTCCCAAAAACGAAGGACGTATGCTTCCAGGCCGGTGAGCTGACTGACCTCCCCAATCTTATAAAAGAGTTTGTCCTGCATCCTCTCCTATGCCTATTGGTTGACGAACTTTTTAAAGACCTGGCTGGGTCTGAATGTCACCACGCGGCGGGGGGTGATTCCGATCTCCTCGCCTGTCTTTGGATTTCGACCCTTCCGAGCCCGCTTCTGTCGAACGACAAAATTTCCAAAACCGGCGATCTTGACCATCTCCCCTTTCTTGAGGACCTCCTTGATTGAGTTTAGTATGGCTTCAAGAATATCGGCCGATTCCTTCTTAGAGATCCCTAACTTATCGAAGACTTCATTGGCGATGTCGGCTTTTCTCATCGTGACCCCTTTCTTTGGTCCATCCGGCTGGGTTTATTCTTGAAGACCGTCTCCCCTTTCGGAGAGCTTGCAAATTGGCCATAAAATACAATAGGTTGCCGATAATGTCAAGTGTTTTATTCGTAGGGAATACGGAAGAGAAGAGGAATATCCGGCCTTACCGCCTACTTTCCCCCCTTGGAGACCTGCGGCGGTGAGATCACCTCGTTTGTGTCGCTCCCGATGACGAGGTCATTTCCGAAGACGGTCGAAATCAGATCGGTCGGCTGGCTGATCTTGAGGTTTCCATTGGCATCTTTGAAACCGGCAATGATCAGATCGCGGTTGAATTTCAATGTCAGCTGATAAAGATCGACATCCCCGTCGCCGTCGGCATCGACCGGATGAACCGTGTCATCGCCGGGATAAGCATCGGCCGGAAGGGTGAAGGTGATCACATTCCCATCCTGATCGACATACCGATTCTCCAGTGTGAAGGAGGCTGTGACCGTCGCCCCGTCCTGAGCGGTAAAGAATGCAAAGGCCGAAAGCACCGGCGAGGTCAGGACACCGGTGACCGACTTCGATCCGCCGTTGCTCTTCAAGTTGATCGTTTCGGGGTGAAGGTCGAAATGAGGGGCCGGGTTGACGAAGACCGAGACCGTATCCTGCGGGCTGTCGGTCAGACCGTCGTTCACTACCAGACGCAGCGTGTAGGTCCCGTCGGCGTCGGAAACGAACGAAGGGGCCGGCGTCGACGCGTTTGCAAGGGCGGCGTCGGTGACCTGGCTTGTCGGCGGAACGGCAATAAAATGCCAGGCGAACGTCAGCGGGTCGCCGTCCGGATCGGCGCTTCCGCTTCCATCCAACAGAACCGGTTGTCCGGTGAGCCCGAGCCGATCGGGCCCGGCATCGGCGAGAGGGGCATGGTTTGGAACGGGGTCGATCTGCAGTCCCGCGCTGCCGAGGGTCTGTGTGACCCCCGCGGTGGTTCCCTGAAGGACAATCAGATACGGCTTCGGCGGGAGGATTCCGCTCTCGAAGGGAATCCGGTCGATGAAGACCTCCCGGCCGTTGAGGGAGACCTCGCCCGGAAGGGTCCGGACCGGCGTCTCCGTGTCGGGATCGACGATCAAGATGGAGGTTTCGATCAGCGGCAGGTCGATCTCATTTCCGATGTTCCGGACCGTGAAGGTGAGGGTGGTGCTCTCCCGCTCCAGAATGCGGCGCGGGTCGGCGGCGATCTCCCCGGAAAGCGCCGCCGCCTGAGAGAGGCTGGAGAGAATTTCAAAAGACTGCGTGGCTGTTGTGAGAAGGTTTCCGCCCGATTGTATTTCCAGCGTCGCGGTGTACGTTCCCGCCGGCGCGGTCCCGGTATTCGTGAAGGATTTAAAGCCGGCCCGCCCTTCCGGAAGAAGATCGGCCAGCGGCTTCGATTCGATAAAGAAAACACCCCCCGACGGATCGGTCACGCGGACCGTCGCCGTCAGATTCGTCAGCAGGTCGTTCACGGTTTGGCTCGTAATCGTTGAACTCAACGCCACCGCTTCATTTGAGGCGTAGGCGATCTTGTCGGGATGGATCGTCGCCGCGGCCTGCCGCACTGAGCGGATCTCGAACGGAATCGTCGCCTCGCTCAAGAGGAGGCCTTCCTCCCTTCTCAGAAAGCCGTGCAGCCGATAGCTCCCGGCCAAAATGGCGGCGGTGTTCCATTCCTCCGTCGAGGTGACCGCAGCCCCTCCCGCCAGCAGACCGAGCGGCTTCACGCCAAACCCGGCGACGACCGCGCCCTCCCCATCTTCCACCCGCAGCTCCACGGTGAAGCGGCCGGACAGGGCGCCGGTGTTGGTGATCAGGGCGCTGAGCTGCACCGGCGCATTCGCCGGATAAACGGCGGCGTCGGTCGCCGGCTGAATCGTTCCGAGCCGCGCGTTCGCGGCGAGCGCGGTTCGAGCGATGTTGTTGTTCTCGCCGCATTCCAGGATTCGGTTCTCGGGATCGACCACCGCATAGAGATCGAGCCCGCCGGTAAGAGTCGAAACGCCGTCCAAAACCACATCCTGATAGGCTCCCTTTAACAGGCTTCCGATTTCTTTCGTGCCGAGCAGCGTTCCGCCGGAGGCGGGGTCCCCCTGGTAGAACGCCACAAGGACCCCCTCCGGAGAAACAAACGCCCCGCCGTTTCCGATCCGCACGCGGAGGCTCACTGCCTGGCCGGTCCCATGATCGATCACCTGTAAGAGCGAGGCGGTCAGGTCGGGGGCCGCGATGGGAGATTCGTCGATCAGCGCGTTGAGGCGATAGCTATTGTGGACCTCCCAGCTGTTGCGCTCCGCGGTCGGGACCGTTCCGTCGTCGTTGATGTTGGTGATGTGATAGCTGTGCTGGTTCCAGATCTTCCGGGTGTTGACCCAGCTGTTGTTCTGGTCCCGGTAGACGCGAATCCCCGAGCCGAACCCGGAGAGATAATAATTGTTGATGGCGACGACGATATCGGCATGGTTATCACTGTCGACATCGGCGATCACCGGAAGTTCATAGGCGGTCCCGCTGGTGTTCGGGGTCTGGAAGATCAAGGCGCCGTCGCTCCCCCGGTAGACCCGGAGGAATTTTTCGTCGGCATAGACCACCTCGACCTGCCCGTCTCCGTCGAAATCAAAGGCGGAAGAGCCGGTGATCTTCGAGCTGAGATCTTGCGTCGGCGATGTCCAGAGGATGCTCCCGTCCGCCGTGAAGACGACGTATCGGCTCGCCCCGGCGACGCCGATTTCGGGGAGACCGTCTCCGTCGATGTCGCCGATGGTCGGCATCCCGCCCCCCGCGCCCGGCACCAGGACCGGCCCCCAAATCGTCGCCCCGGTGTGACTGTAGAGGGCGACGCGGCTGTTTCCGACGCCGACGACCTCGGGATAAGGGTCGTCATTAAAATTTGCGACGGCGGCGAATCCGTCGGCGGCGGGATTGCGCCAGAGAATCTGGCCGGTGTTGCTGTAGGCGGTCGAACCGGCGATGACCTCCAGCGTGCCGTCCAGATCGAGGTCGGCGGCGATCGAGAGATAAGAGCCGTCGCTCCCCCCTCCCCGCCAGCGCAGCGTCCCGTCGCTGTTTAAAACGGTATGCCCGATCATGATCTCGAGCTGTCCGTCCCCCTCCAGATCGGCGACGGCGGCCCCTCCCCATCCGGGCAGAGCCGGCTGCGGACTCTTCCACTTGAAGGTGCCGTCATGCTCGAATGCCAGGACCCCTCCTCCGTTTGCGGGAACGATGATCTCCACCCGGCCGTCCTCATCGATATCCGCGACAGCGATGCTTCCAGTCCCATTGGTTCGGTAGGCCGGATCGGTGACGGTCCAGAGCTCCTGTCCGTCCTTCCCGCTGACGGCGCGCAGCACCCCGTCCCGATCGTAGAGGCCCCCCTGGAAGGCATGGAAGATCACGGCGGGGATATCCTTGGAATCGATCTTTCCGTCCCCATTGGTATCTTCGAGCGGGGCGACGATCGGGATGCTCATCACCTGTCGGTGGTTCGGCAAGATCGTGCTTTCTCTCCAGGCCCATTTTAAGACCGGGCTGAAGGTCCGAATGTCGGGGACGGCGACGCAATGGTCGGCGGTGGTGGCGATGTTGTTCCCCTCGTCGAGCTCGACGATGGCCTTGGCGCTGTCGATCCAGAGGTGAATCGGGGCATCGAGGAACGAAAGGCTCCCCTGGAGAGGGATCGATGCGGCGGCCTCTCCTCCCACGATGATTTCAGTCGAGAGGGTCGTCCTCCCCAGGAGCGTGTCGGCGCCGAAATCATAGACACCGTTGAGGTTGGTGTCTTGGAAGGCAAGCAGATCGATGCCGGACGACGCGGTCGCCGTGCCGAGGTTGGAGACGATGGCCGTCAGCGCGCCGGTGAGGGCCAACGTCTGCGGATCAGTCAGGAGGCCGGTTCGGTCGATCGCCCGGATCGCAAGATCGGGCAAGAGGAGAACGACCTTTTCCTTCCGCATCCGGACCTGGCCGATGTCGACGGTCTGAAGGGGGTTCAAAACGGCGCTGCTTTCGTTGGCGGCATATCCGGAGAGGGTAAACTGGAGATCGGTCGTCCAGACGATCAATCCCTCCACCAAGAATCGACCGTCCGGACCGGTCGTCAACGTTTGGGAGCCGTTCCGATAGGTTGCGGCCACGGTCACGTTTGCCAGCGGCTGATTGGTCCCGGCGTCGAGGACCAGGCCGGTGACTCCCGCGGTATTCTCTCCCGGCGGGGTGGTATTCGCCGGATAGAGCTTCGGTGAAAAGATGGTGACGTTATTGAAATGAACATTCGTTTCGGCGGTCACGGTGTCGTAATCGGCGAGGGAGGCGGTGATGGTGATGACCCCCCGCTGCACGGCGATGGTGTAGCGGCCCTCGGCATTCGTCGTGGCAAAGCCGCTGGTGGCGCCGGAGAGGGAGATAACCACCCCTTCCAGTGGAAGGCCGGTGACGGCGCTGGTCACGACCCCTTGAATGAGGGTCAGACTGGCCGAGATGCCGGGATATAAATTGGGAGAGAAAACCAGGTGCCCGCCCGGCTGCAATGTGGCGGTCATGGCGGTGGTGATATAGCCGGCCCGGAGGGCGCTGAGGAGGATCGTCCCTGCCGGGGCATTGCTGATCTGGTACGAGCCGTCGGCGGCGGTGGAGGCGAGCGGGGGGCCGCCGTCGATGCTGATTGCGACCCCCTCGAGCGGCAGGCCGGTCTCTCCATCGAAGATCGTTCCCGTCACGGTGCCGGTGGCGGCGGTCGCGCCCTGGGTCATCTGGAGGGTGCCGAGATCGATCACCTGTCCCTGGGCGACGGTGGTATTCGTATTGAGGGAGCCGTAATTGACCAGCGACAGCGCCACCGCATACGCGCCCGGCGTCAGATCTCTGAATTCGAACAGGCCGTCTCCCACGGTGACCCGGTTATCCGGGACCGGCCCGGTGAGGCCGACCGCCACGCCGGAAAGGGGCTGTCCGGTTTGGGCATCGATCACCCGTCCGCGGATGATCGCGAGGGTCGGATTCGCAGGAAGGGTCTCCGCCAGGGCCAGCGCCCGGATCGCCAGCGCGGTCTGGTATGGATCGTCTCCCCAACTGCCGTTCGGGAGTTGCCGGGAGGCAAGAACGTTTTTGACGGCCGAGGCGGTCGGCTCCTGCGGGATGAAGTCGTGGAGGCCGATGTAGGCGAGGGCGGTGAGGTAAATGGTGTTCTCCCAGTCGCCGGGGGCGGTTTGCTGGGAGAGAAGGTAATTGACGGCGTTTTGGATGGGGGTGTTCAGGGCGTATTGGCTGGCGTAGCCGCTCAGGGCCTTCAGAGCAAGGGCGGTGGTGTAGGGGTGGCTCGATTGGCCTGCGACGAAGCCCCAGCCGCCGTCGGGGTTTTGTTTCGAGACGAGATACCCGACCGAAGGAGCGATGACCGTGGCATCGGTGTAGCCTAGCGCCGCAAAGGCTTGGAGCGCCAAGCTTGAATCTAAAAGGGTGCTGCCATATCCGGCGAGCCCGCCCCAGCCGTTGTCGCTGGCGAAGCCGACGGTTCCGGCTTTGTTCTGGAGGGAGAGGAGGGCCGTTTGATCGGCGGCGACGACAGAGGTTGTTCCGGCCAGGGCCAGGATTCTCCTTGCGATGTAGTCGGTTTCGGACAATGTTTGATTGGTGAGAAAGCCTCGGCCGAGGAGTTGCTGAGAAGAGGGGGCGGATTCGAGGAGGCGGAAGGTTTCGACGACGGTTGCTGTAGCCGGGATGATGTCAATGGTGGAGGAGGCGGCGCCGCCCCAGCTGCCGTCGGGAGATTGGGTGGAATGGAGATAACTTAAGCCGTTATGGATCGACGCCTCCTGGGCGTAAGTATCAGTTGCAGTAAAAACGATCATCAAAATCCAGAGGAAAGCCCAAAGAGAGCGTTTCATTTAGACGCCTGAGCGAGAAAGGATTCTGCCTTATATAACGCAATCATTTTAATTTTTCTAATGCCATTGCAAATATATCGTAGTACTGACTGTTCCGAATTGATTTTTCAGCAGCTATCTTTTCGATATATGGTTTTGCTTCCATCATTCCAATGTCCGCTGAAGCATAGGCAGCAAAGGCGCGGAGTCTCTTTTGAGGAAGTAAAGATTTAGTCGATAAAATTTCCAATAGCATTTTTTTGATTAGGTCTTTTTTTTCTGGATCTGGAGTCTTTTCATAGTAATCAGGTTTGAAAAAATATAATGAGTCTCCCTGAACATGAGAACCCAAATGCTCGCCTAATAATTGAGAAATCACTTCTTTTTTTACTTGATCATGCATAATTACTCATTGAACTCCGGTAGCTCAGTCTTCATCATGAGGAAGGCTACTGCGCTTTCCTCGACCTGCTTGCCGTCGCAAAGACCAAACATCCGGTCATGCTCCTCGGCTTCTGCCTGATGCCCAACCACCTTCACTTCGTGGTCCAACCCAAAACACCTGAAGCCCTTAGCGCGTTCATTCCGATTCCCTTACCTGTCGATTGGAATCATCTGCTTGAAACGCCGCTGTCTCTTCAAGAACTCTCCCGCATCCGGACCGCTGTCAATCGCCAAGCGCCTTTCGGCTCGCCCGACTGGCAGACGATGATCGCGAAACTGCTGGGGCTGGTATCGAGCCTCACGCCCCGTGGACGCCCGAGAAAAATCCAAGAAAAGTAGCCTGTCCCCTTTTCCCTTTTCACAAAATCTCACTTGAAATAATTGGCATAATAAAATTATGTTTCCGACAATTTCTTCCATCTTGAGAAGTTATGTAGAAGTCGCAGTTATAACACTGCGGAGATCCACTACCATTTGGCATGCTTTAAATCCACTTTATGACTCTACGTACTTCAGTTCCAAAGGCTTGTTATTTATTCTCTAAAACACTCATGACAAATAGTCCGTCGTTTTTCGCAATGTAGATATGATTCGCTTTTATAGCGACCGAATGAATTCGTTCCGTCTTTTGAAATGAGGCTAGCTTTTGGATTTCACCACGTGAAATCACCTGAAGCACCTCAAACGGCTGCGATAATTGAGATAATTCAATTATTTTTCCTTGCTGGTCTACCTCTTCCGCGAGTCCCCATGCGACAATCAAATGTCCCTGATGAGTATAATAGTTAAGGTCCGGGGATGAATACGTGTAAACTAACCGAGGTCTGCTCGGATCTGAGCAATCATAGACGTTGAAGAAACGTTCTTTCTCTCTCAAACACACAATCAAATAGGGATAATCAACAAAAAAGTTCTTGTAGGGTTGTAGATTGACTTTAATTTCTGCAACTTTTCTGGGTTTCGCCGGGTGGCTGATGTCCATGACGAAGATTGTCCCGCTTTCGATTTTAAAAAGAGCAATCTCCTCATGGTAGTGTTCCAGGGCAAAGCAGAGTGAGTCTTTAAAAAATTGTGAGACAAGTCTCGGTTTTTCCAAATTGGAGAGGTCGAAGACTTTAAATCCCTCTTCCCGACACGCTACGAAGAGGTGGTCTTTATAAAAGAAAAAATCAAATAGGGAATCTGCACCAGGAATCTGTCCTACCTGCACTGTGTTTGGGAGTTTATCGATTTTGTATACCCTAGCCCCGAGGCCCTGAAAACTTCCAATTAGAAATTCATCTTTGAACAGCCCTATTTTTAAAGTCCCCGGCAGAAACTTAGTTGTCAAAGCCTGTGAAGGATCTCCCACGTTAAGCAAGTAGATTCCCTGGTAGCCAGCATTAAAGAAGATCCAATTCTGGTAGGCTAAACAAAGCTCCTCTCTGTACCCATCAGACGGAAGGGAAAACGTTCCTAAAAATGACGGGTCAGTCCTATTGGTGATATCGAAAATCTTCCTATCTACTCCCAGCCCAAAAAGAAAATCATATGCTGTATATAAGTTCGTATATTGATTTACGCTATCAAACTTTTTCATAAGGTATCTCAACAATATGCTCTCTTGTTAATTTAAAGTATTAATACGGAAAGGAGTCTATCCGCTTCACACGAGACGAGTTAATTTCAAGAGTACTAAAAGGATATAACCATTCATTACATGGTTGGACCTCTTGAAGCGCACATGGTTTAAGGATACTAAATGACCCAGGCGGAAATTCAGCCCTATTTATTCTTAATTCGATGAACGCTTGTCCACGCTCTACCTCAATATTTCCGAGTTTATCAAATAACTGTAGTGCAGTTGCAATATATACATAATTGGGTGTTCCATCAGGCCGAAACCCCGCTGGGTGCAACTTAAGTTCTGTAAGAAATATTCCCCGGCTCTCTCCTACTCCCGCCTGCAACAGTCCAAAGACGGGAGTAAAGATTTTAAGAAGGCTCTCGGGTTTTGTGTAGTGCCGTAAAACAATCCAGTCCTCAGGTGGCCTTGTTCTACTAATCGAATCAGAGATGCCTTTAATAATAGCAAGGATAATAGCGATGATTGCTCCCTGATTTAGGCTACCACCTTGTGTATTGGGATACGTTGCGGTAGTGGCCTCCGCAATACTAGGCGTTAAGAAAATCCCTACGATAACACCTCCGGCAATAATTAAAGTAGGCGCTCCCGCTGCTGTTGCCAAAGTGGCGAGGATACCAATTAACAGATATACAACAACTGGAGAAGCAGGTATTTCTGGCAAGGGAAAGACGGTTTCTGCTGTCTCATCCGATCCCCCGAGTAACCCTCCAGATATAAGATAAGCTCCTGCGCCGCTGGTAGGGTCCTGTACCACATACCCCACTCCTCGCCATCCACCGTGGGTAATTTCTCGTTTAGGAATTTGAATAACTTTTCCAGCTCCAACAGCATTCTGAATGTTTGATTTAACTTCATTTGAAATTTCTAATAATGGAAGAATGCCTCCAATATTACTGGCATTTACAAGATAGATCGGAACTCCCCGTCCATTTGCCAACTCAAGTATTCTTACTGCTGATATTCCATCTCCGAGATTTCTTCCAAAGAGCTGATCGAAGATCAGCCCTTCCAATGCAGACGAATAGATACCTGCCTGAGTAAAGTAAGAGAAAATTTTCTCTCCATCTCCTCGTTGGTGTATAACCGTTTGTAAATCTCTGGCAATATCGAGCGTTCGGCTCTTATAGCTGGCTTTATTTGGAACGCCGAACAGATACGTCGGAGTCACTTTTGCAGCAGCCAGTCCTTCCGAAGGATGGCGAATCACAGCGACATGAGATTGTGATGAAATAATTTTGTTAAACGCGTCCAACTCTCCCCAGTAGGAAAGTAGCGTCTGATGAAGCATCTCCCCGACCGGTTCCGAGAAGTCGTTGAGGTCAATCCGCTTTTGAAGTAAGTCGGCAGTCACCTGACCCAGGTTCAACCCCACCGCACTATAATCTCCAGCCAAGATCAAATGCGAGACCATGTCCTGCCCGATGGAGGGGGAAGTAAACGTAAGTGTCAGGGTTTGGGTTAGGCCCATGCCAATGGATGGTCCGCTTGAAACGACCTCGCCATTGATTTTTAGCTTTGGTTGAAGATGGACCAAGTAAGCCGGAATCGAGGTCGCAAGTTGATCGATGTATTGATTGATCAAGTCTTGATCAGACGACGTGGCAGGATCGTAAGAGAGGGTAATCCGCTTTCCCGCCAATGCCGGAAGGGAAGCGGTGTAGGAGAAATCCGGTCCGAAGAATGCGTCGGTGCTCAACTCAAACGTAATCTTATGTCGAAGGGTATCCGGAACCTGTGAGTACCGTCCGGCCGTCACGAGTGTTTTGTATGGAAGCGTCAGTTGCAGTATATTCGATTTCCCTTCTTTGATCGTTCTTGTCCCCAGGACATCTCCGACTGTAGCATTGGGATGATTTGCCGTGAGATAGCTCTGAATCTGGTTTTGGTAATCGGTCAGGGAGGCTTGGACATAGGCGGCATCCACACCGGTGACGGAAGGGGTATTCGGATCAATCGTTGCGGTGGCCTGAACCTGGTCCAGAAAGGCCGGACCATCAAAGGAAACAGCGGTTTGTAACTTGACGCCGGGGGTAAAAAGATGCTGCTTGAAGCTCGCATCGAGCGGCACCCAGGTATCCCCCTGTTTATGAACTGCTCCTCTGGAGGGAATGTAGTCGGCGTAGGCTTCGACCCACACATGCTCCAGCCGAACCTCCGTGATCTTGCCTCCGCTAATCCCGCCCGCGGCAGGAACGCCTCCGCTGGTGATGAATGTAACCGCCGATTTGGCATCGGTGAAGCCGCCGACCCAGTTCATGGCTTTATCGATGGGGAGAACAATCGTCCCATAAACATATCGCGCTGAAATACCGGACGTCCTCAAGAGCGCAATCAAAAGCGAAGCCGTATCGATATCGTTGCACTGCTTCGTCATCAGGCACATCTGTGCCCCCTGGATGCTGCCGTAGGTCGGGACATAATCGATGTTGTTGTGGACCCAGTTGTAAATCTTCACCGGATGGTGCTCCAACTGCGCGGCAAGATCTTGGATCTCCGGCGTGAATTGGACCTCAATCGTCTCGGCTAGATCGGCCGGCGTGGGAAGATCTTGGGTGGATTGGACCAACATCAGTGTGGAGGGATCGCCGTTGAAGGCAAGTTGAATCGGTTTTTGGAACTCGGTGAACTCTTCCTTCTTCAGCCGAGGGGCACGCTCTTTGACTTTCGGCATCCGGTGCGGCAGGTTGTTCGGATCGAGCTTCTGGTGCGGCCGCTCTTTCACCTTTTCTTCAAGGTGCGACTTGGCCGCCTTCAGTTTCGCTCTGAGTTCCCCTTTTTTCTGATCGGCCCCTTTGAGATCTCCCCGCCCCTTCGCCCGCTTTCGCTCGCCATGAATCCGAACGGTATCGTCCAGATTTTTCCGAAGGGTTTGGATGTTCTGTTGATACTCCGCGAGCGCCTTGGCATGCCGATCCAGAATCTCAGCCGGAAGATGCTTCGCTTTGAGAAAGGCCTCGGTCTCGGTAAATTCATCTAGAACGGCGGCATCAAGGGCGGCGACGTTCTTTTGCTGTTCGGCAAGCTGATCGATCCGGGGCTGGATCTCTTGATCGGCGGCGAGATCTTGATCAAGGGCTTGGGTAAGGCTTTTAATTTTGTGGAGCGTTTCTTCGAGCTTTTCGGAAGGGCCTTTCTCTCTGCTTGAGACTTTGGCGGGTGGGGCCGGCGTCTGCGCCGCCACCGCGAAGTTCCACGGCTCAATGCAGAACCAGGAGAAGAAAACCAGAATGACCGTGGCAATCGGCCGGAGCCGACGCTCGAAGAGAGGGTGCATGGAGGCTCCCGTAATGGGATAATTCCGGTGCAACGGGCGTGACTATAAACCCCTCTCAAAATCTTGTCAAGGAAAAATTTCTAATTGGTATTCCAGATTACGGCAGGGCCAGGCGACCCTGGGCTGATGGTTCCTTTATCGCTTATCGCTCCCATTTCTTATATTCTCTCAGAAAATCAGGTCCCGGTCGTGAGATAAACGACCCCCTCAAGATCTTTCAGATCGGCATCGCTGGTAATTACCTGAGCCTGCCGCTCCCGGGAAGTCGCATAAACGATCGCGTCGGCCATCGCGATCCGATGCTGAAGGCTTAAATCGGCGGCCAAAAGTGCGATCGACTCGGTCATGGGGATGACTTCCGTTGCGTTCAATTGCCCCGCGGCCAGCAACGCGCTCTCTTCTCCCTTTTCTTTTTTGATCTTTTTGTAAACCTCATACAGAACGATCGTCGGCGTGATCAGGCGGGAGCGGTCTTTCAAATAAGATCCGTATCGGTCGGAAAGAGGCCCCCCTGTGAAGAACTCGATCCATCCGCTGGAATCGATCAAAACTTTCACGCTCGCTCCTGTTTCTCACGGAGATTGCTCTGATCCATCCCTTTGACAAAACCCTTTAGAGATTTCAATGGCACCTCGGGGACCAAACTGATCACCCCTCCCTTCTCCAACACCTGAAGCTTCTGTCGAGGGCTGAGGCGGAGTTTTTCCCGAATCTCTTTGGGGATGACGATCTGGTACTTCGAAGAAATGGTGATCGTGGACATTTAACTCCTCCGTCTTACGTTATCTCTATCGATAATAGTAGTGTAGGAAACGCCGGAAGTCAACGGAAGGAAATTCGTATTGGGAAGGGGTGCTACGGCAGGGCCAGGCGACCCTGGCTGATGGTTCCTTTATCGACCCACGCTTCGACGACCGTTTTGGCCATGTTGATCGGAATGGCGAAGCCGATCCCTTGTCCCGTGGCGACGATGGCGGTGTTGATGCCGATCACCTCCCCCCTGGCGTTCAGCAGCGGGCCGCCGCTGTTTCCGAAGTTGATCGAGGCGTCGGTTTGGATAAAGTTGTCCTGATCGGTCAGGCCGAGGTCGGTCCTTCCGGTCGCGCTGATGACGCCGACGGTCACCGTCCGGTCAAGACCGAAGGGGTTTCCGATCGCAATCGCCCACTCTCCCACCTGAAGCCGGCCCGAGTCGCCAAGGTCGGCCACCGGCAGATCGGATTGAGGGGGAATCTTAATGATCGCGAGATCGGTTTTGGGGTCTTTTCCGATGATCGTTCCGATGAATTCTCTCCGGTCCGAAAGCTTGATCGTGATTTTGTCGGCCTCGGAAATGACATGATGGTTGGTGATGATGTAGCCGTCTCTGCTGATGATGAAGCCGGAGCCGAGGCTCCTCTGCCGGAACTCACGGCGGGGAGGGTCCTTGAAGAGCTCTCCCAGGAAGTCCTGGAAAAACCCTCTGTCTTGAGCGGAATCGGGATGACGGACGAAGTGGACCGTGCTGATGTTCACCACCGCCGGCGTGACCCGCTTCGCCACCCGGATGAAGGCCTTCTCCGTGATGAGGAGCTCGCGCGCGGGGATCTCGCCGATCGGCTCAATCTCTTCGAAGTGCGGCTCGGGAGCGGAGGCGACGACAGGAGTGGAAGCGGTTTGCTCCGTGCAGGAGACGAAGAGAATAATAATAAGGAGGGGGAGGATGGAGGTCAGCCTATTTTTCGCAATCTGCATCGAGCGATTTCTCATTCCTAAATTATAGGCTGACCGATGGTAAACACGCAAGCGCGCCTGAAGCGGCGCGGCGCTCAGCTGTTCAATAGTTTGTACTCGATACTGTCCACCAATGCTTGCCAGCTGGCTTCGATGATGTTTTCGGAAACACCGACCGTCCCCCAATTCTTCTCGCCGTCGCCCGATTCGATCAAGACCCGGACCTTCGATCCGGTCCCGTCGCTGGCGGTCAAGACGCGGACCTTATAATCGAGGAGCTTGACCTGAGAGAGGGCCGGATAAAATTTTTCGAGCGCCTTTCGAAGCGCGTGGTCGAGCGCATTGACTGGTCCGTTTCCGGTCGCCGCAGTGTGCTCCACCTGGCCCCCTACCTCGACCATAATGGTCGCCTCGCAGAAGGTCTCCTCGCTTCCCTTTCGTTTTTCGACGATCACGCGAAAGCCGACCAGATTAAAAAACTTCTTATGTTTTCCGAGCGCCTTCTTCATCATCAGCTCAAAGGAGCCCTCCGCCCCCTCGAACTGGTAGCCCTGGTGCTCCCGCTCTTTGAGTTGTTCGAGAATTTCCGTAAGATGCGGGCTGTCGCTCGCCAGGTTGATCCGGAACTCCTTCGCCTTCTCCAGAAGGTTGCTCTTTCCGGCGTTGTCGGAGATCAGAACCCGCTGCCGATTTCCCACTTTGCTCGGAGCGACATGCTCGTATGTTTCCGCATTCTTCCGGACGGCGTGGACGTGAATCCCCCCCTTGTGGGCGAAGGCGGCGTCGCCGACATACGGCTGGTGTTTGTTGTGGGGGAGATTGGCGATCTCGCTGACGAAGTGAGAGACCTCTCTCAACCGCTTGAGCTGGTCGTCAGCGATGCAGTTGATCTTCATCTTCAATTTCAGATTCGGGAGGAGCGAGCAGAGGTTGGCGTTTCCGCAGCGCTCCCCGAACCCGTTCATCGTCCCCTGAAC
Organism: Candidatus Manganitrophus noduliformans; assembly: GCF_012184425.1. Classification (NCBI taxonomy): domain Bacteria; kingdom Pseudomonadati; phylum Nitrospirota; class Nitrospiria; order Candidatus Troglogloeales; family Candidatus Manganitrophaceae; genus Candidatus Manganitrophus; species Candidatus Manganitrophus noduliformans. The sequence continues at coordinate 63,246 of NZ_VTOW01000006.1, read as the reverse complement.
CTGGGTCACGCCGATTTCGACCGCCGTCAAGGCGTTGGCCACCGCCATCTCGGAGTCGTTATGGGTATGGATGCCGAGCGAGCCGCCGATCTCGCGCTGAACCACCTCCAGCGCTTCGCGGAGCTGCCACGGCATCGTCCCGCCGTTGGTGTCGCAGAGGATGATGCACTCCGCGCCGGCCCGCTTGGCCGCTTCCAGCGTCTTCAGCGCGTAGTCGGGCTTCGCCAGATAACCGCTGAAGAAATGTTCCGCATCGTAAAAAACCCGCTTCCCCTGAGAGCGAAGGTACTCGATCGAATCGGAGATGATCTCCAGATTTTTCTTGAGTGTGATCCCGAGCGCCTCGGTGACGTGCAGGTCCCAGCTCTTGCCGAAAAGGGTGACGACCTCGGTGCCGGCCTCGGCCAGCGCTTTGATGTTGGGATCCTCCGAAACCTTGTTTCTCGATTTCCGCGTGGCGCCGAAAGCGACGAGCTTGGACGACTTGAGCGGGATTTTTTTCATCTCCTCGAAGAAGGTGATATCCTTCGGGTTCGCCCCCGGCCATCCCCCTTCGATGTAATGAAGGCCGAGCTCATCAAGCTTCTGTACGATGCGAAGCTTATCCTCGACGGAGAAGGAGACATCCTCCGACTGTGCGCCGTCGCGTAACGTGGTGTCGTAGATCTCAACGATCTGCATGGTCACTCCTGTCTTTGCGGTTGTGAGACCTCTTCGAGCGTCGCTCGCGCCCGCAAAGACCTTTTATTTTGAAGCCCGCCTCGCCGTCTTCGCCTTGCCCTTTTCGCTCTTCTGCGGCGGGGTCTTGCTCAGCTCGAAAACATCATGAAGGGTCCGGACCGCCAGCTCGGTATACTTCGAATCGATGACGCAGGAGATTTTGATTTCGGAGGTGGAGATCATCATGATGTTGATCCCCTCCGCCGCCAGGCTGGAGAACATCTTGGCCGCCACCCCGGAGTGGGAACGCATCCCGACCCCGACGATCGAGACCTTGGCGATGTTCTCCGTCAATTGAATGTCCTGCACCCCCATCTCTTCCGCCAATTTGGAAAGGGTCTCTTTCGCCCGCCGCGCATCTCCCTTCGGGACGGTAAAGGAGATATCGGTCATCCCTCCCTGGCTTACGTTCTGGATGATCATATCGACGACCACATTCTCCCGGGCGAGGGTGCCGAAAATTTTCGAGGCGATCCCCGGCCGGTCGGGCACGCCGAGGAGGGTTACTTTCGCCTGATTTTTATCGTAGGTCACCCCCGAGACGACCTCTTGCTCCATCTCTAGATCCTCCTTTGTCACCAGGGTCCCCTCGTGGTCGTTGAAGCTCGACCGGACACGGACCGGAACCTGATATTTCATCGCAAATTCCACCGAACGGGTCTGGAGCACCTTCGCCCCCAGGCTCGCCATCTCCAGCATCTCCTCATAGGAGATCTTCGACAACTTTCTTGCGTTCGGAACGATATTCGGGTCGGTCGTATAGACCCCGTCCACATCGGTATAAATATCGCAGAGATCGGCCTTCAGCGCGGCGGCCAATGCGACGGCGGTGGTGTCGGAGCCCCCCCGGCCGAGGGTCGTCACATCCGATCGCTGATTGATCCCCTGAAAACCGGCCACCACCGGGACGACCCCCTCGGCGAGCGATTCCTTCAACCGCTCCGCGGTGATCTGCTCGATCCGGGCGTTGGTGTGGACCGCGTCGGTCAAGATGCCGACCTGTCTTCCGGTGAAGGAGCGCGCCGCCACCCCCGATTCCTGAAGGGCGATCGCCAGCAGGGCGATCGTCACCCGCTCTCCGGTCGAAATCAGCATATCCATCTCTCGCTGATCGGGAAGGGGGGAAATCTGGTGGGCGAGCCCGATCAACCGGTCGGTCTCCCCGCTCATCGCGGAGACGACCACCACGACATCGTTTCCCTCCGCCCGCGCCTGCGCGACCCGCCGCGCCACGTTTTTAATCCGGTCGGTGGTTCCGACGGAGGTCCCGCCGAATTTCTGAACGATCAACATTTACAACCCATCCCTGTTTATGCCCTTAAGAAATGCTCCATCAATCGATGGCCTTCGGGCCAGAAAATCGCGTTTCCGGCCGCGTCCCTCTCCGAGAAGGCGCGCTCTTCTTTTTTCCCGCCAAGCCCCCGGCAGAGGAGAAAGGGAACCGGATCGGCGACCGCGTCCCGTGTCGATACCGGCGTGGCGTGATCCGAGAGAAGAAGCAGCCGCCACGGCCCCTTCTCTTTCAGTTGAGAGAGCAACGGGCCGACGATCTGCCGATCGAAACGTTCGATCGCCTCCACCTTCAACTGCAGGTCGCCTGCATGCCCCGCCGCATCACACGCTTCGAAATGGAGATAGGCCAGATCGTGCGCGTCAAGCGCTTCGGAGGCCGCCTTCACCTTTGCCGCGTCGTCGCCGCCGGGGACATCAATGACCTTCATTCCCGTTTTCCGTCCCAAACCGCGCAGGAAATCGGCCTCCGAGATCACCGTACCGCGCTTCCCGAACCGTTCTGAGAAGGGGAGCAATTCGGCTTCTCGTCCCGGCCCCCAGAACCAGACGCCGTTGGCCGGCCGCTCCCCTCGCGCCATCCGCTCTTCGTTGACCGGATGGCCCAATAAAACGGTAAAGGCGCTCTGAACCAGCTTCTTTAAAATTCCCTTGTCGGCCCCGCGGGGAAAAACCGAGACGATCTCCTTGTCGATCAGCTTGTGAGGGGGGAGGCACTCCACCTTCGAGACGCCGTGGACCCACACCATCAGGTGCCGATATCCCTTCCCTGTATAAAACTGAATCTGATCGCTTCCGAGCAGATTGTTGAGCAGATCGATCAGCTCCCGGGCCTCTTCGTCGCCGATCTTCCCCGCCGTGGGGTCCTCTAAAAATACCCGGGCGGAGAGCTCGTTGAAGGCATATCCCTTCTGCCGGTCCCGAAGGGTCACGAGGTTGCATCGGAAGGCGACATCCCCTTCATTGAGCGAGACTTCCATCCCCGCCGACTCAAGCGCCCCTCTCCCGGGATAAAACCGGCGCGGGTCATAACCGAAGATCGACAGATGCGCGACATCGCTCCCCGGGACGAATCCATCCGGCGTCGTCCGGACCAGGCCGATTTCTCCGCAGGTCGCAAGGAGATCAATGTTGGGTGTTTTCGCCGCTTCAAGCGGCGTCCTCCCGCCGAGCGCTTCGATCGGCCGGTCGGCCATCCCGTCCGCAACCAAAACAACGTATTTCATTATTTGAAATCAGGTCCACTCGTAGGGGCGGACCGGTGTGTCCGCCCGATCCTCCAATGGAAAAAAGGGCGCACACGTCGGTGCGCCCCTACAATTAAAACCCCATGACCTTCAAAACATCATCCAGACGCGCCTTGACTGTCGTCGGCTTTTGCGCGATGCTCATCGAAAAGTCGGCATCTTTCAAGCCGTGGCCGGTCAACGTGCAGACGACCGTATCCCCCTTTTTAAAAAACCCCCGCTTGCTCAACTTGATTACGCCGGCCACCCCGGCGGCCGAGGCCGGCTCGCAGAAGAGCCCTTCCAAACCGGCGATCATCCGGTAGGCCTCGACGATTTCATCGTCGGTCACCAGGTTGATCTCCCCCTTCGATTCGGCCGCCGCCTCTACGGCCGATTTCCAACTGGCCGGGTTCCCGATGCGGATGGCGGTGGCGATCGTTCGGGGCTTCTCGACCACATGCCCGAGAACGATCGGCGCGGCGCCGGCGGCCTGAAAACCGATCATCTTCGGCAGGGTCGTCACCTTTCCACGATGATAATATTCCTGATAACCTTTCCAATAGGCGGTGATGTTGCCGGCGTTGCCGACCGGGAGAAAATGATAGGTCGGCGCCGTCTCCAAATGGTCGCAGATTTCAAAGGCCGCCGTCTTTTGCCCTTCAAGACGATACGGGTTGATGGAGTTGACCAGGGTGATCGGATATTTCCCGGCCACCTGTTTCACCAACTCCAACGCCTCATCGAAGTTCCCATCCACCTGAATCACCGTGGCCCGGTGGATCATCGCCTGGGCCAGCTTGCCGAGGGAGATCTTTCCCTCCGGGATCAAGACATACGCCTTCATCCCCCCCCGGGCGCTGTAGGCCGAGGCAGAGGCGGAGGTATTTCCGGTGGAGGCGCAGATGACCGCCTTCGCCCCCTCTTCCTTCGCCTTCGAGATCGCCAGCGTCATTCCCCGGTCTTTGAAGGAGCCGGTCGGGTTCTCCCCCTCGAATTTGAGATAGAGATCGATGTCGGCGTGCGCCGCCGCGGCGAGCCGAGGCGCCGGGATAAGCGGCGTGTTTCCCTCATGCAGCGTGATGACCGGCGTCCGGTCGGTGACCGGAAGGAATTCTCGGTAGGCTTCAATGATCCCGGGCCATCGCTTGCTCCCGGCGAAACCGCCTAACCGGCCTTTCGGGGCCTCACTCATCTTCCCCCTCCACACGAATCAGCACGGTCGGCTCCGAGACGTAATCCATCCGATTGATTTTAGAGAGCGCCTCTTGGACGTCCCTCTCCTTGGCGCGATGGGTCATCATCACCAGCGGGACATTCCCCCCCGCCTTTCTTCCCTGTTGGATGACCGACGAGATGCTGATCCGGTGTTTGCCCAGCACGCCGGAGATCTTGCTGAGAACCCCCGGACGATCTTCGGCCATGAACCGGAGATAGTAAAGGCTCTCGATCTCGTCCATCTGCTTGATCCGAAGCGCCGGCCGGGCCTCCGGCAGGAAGGAGGCCGGCGGGACCCGGCCGTTCGCCCCCTTCAAGATATTCCTGGAGATGTCGATCAAATCGCTGACCACCGCGCTCCCCGTCGGAAGACTTCCCGCCCCCCGCCCGTAAAAGAGCGCCTCTCCGATCGCTTCGCCGACAAGATAGACCGCGTTATGGACCCCGGCGACCCGGGAGAGGAGATACTCCTTGGGGATCATCGTCGGATGGACGCGGGCCTCGATCTCGCCGTCGGCCGCTTTCGCGATGGCGAGGAGCTTGATCTTGCAGCCGAACTCCTCTGCAAAAGCGATGTCGAGCGGCGTCACCTTATCGACCCCTTCCGTGTAGATCTCCTTGAGCGGAACCGCCGTCCCGAAGGCGAGGCAGGTTAAGATCGCAAGCTTGTGCGCCGAGTCGGCCCCGCCGATATCGAGGGTCGGGTCGGCCTCGGCATAACCGAGCCGCTGCGCCTCGGTCAGGACCTCGGAGAACTTCTTCCCCTCGTCGGTCATCTTCGTCAGGATGTAATTGCAGGTGCCGTTGACGATCCCATAAATCGCCGCGATCTTCTCGGCCGCCAGGCCTTCTTTGATCGCGTGGATGATCGGAATGCCGCCGCCGACGCTCCCCTCGAAGCCGACATCAACCCCCCGCTCCACCGCCGCGCGAAAGATCTCCTCCCCGTGGGCGGCGAGCAGCGCTTTGTTCGCAGTGACGACTTGTTTTCCCCGCCGGATCGCCTCCAGGAGGAACTGCCGCGCCGGATCATATCCTCCGATCAGCTCCACGACGATATCGATCTCGGGATGCCGGACGACCTTCATGGCATCGGTCGTCAGAACCCCCTTTGGAAGGGAGACCCCCCGGCTCCGTTTGACGTCGAGGTCGGCGATCTGAACGATTTCGATCGGACAGCCGAGCCGCCTTCGGATCAGCCCCTTCTGTTCGGTTAGAATCTTCACCGCGCCGGTGGCGACGGTCCCAAAACCGATAAAGCCGACTTTGATGGATGATTTCATAAATTCAGATGACGTTATCCGTTACGGCCATTGTAGGGGCGTATTGCAATACGCCCCTACCGTGCGAATATTCAACGTTCCTTCAGTATCTTCTTAATCCCCTGAATCGCCTGACGCGTCCGGTGTTCGTTCTCGACCAAGGCGAAGCGGACATGATCGTCGCCGTATTCTCCGAACCCGATCCCGGGAGCGACGGCAACCTTCGCCTCCGTCAAGAGAAGCTTGGAGAACTCGAGCGACCCCATCTGCCGGAACGGCTCCGGAATCTGCGCCCAGACAAACATCGTCGCCTTCGGCTTCTCAATTTTCCAGCCGATCCGGTTTAAGCCGTCGACCAGGACATTCCGCCGGCGGCGGTAGAGTTCCACCACCTCACCGACGCAATCCTGCGGTCCGTTCAGCGCGATGATCGCGGCGATCTGAACCGGTTGAAAGATCCCGTAGTCGAGATAGCTCTTCAGCTTGGTCAAGGCCCCGACCATCTCCCGGTTTCCGACGCAGAAGCCGACGCGCCATCCCGGCATGTTGTAGCTTTTTGAAAGGGTATAAAATTCGACGCCGACCTCCTTCGCCCCGGGCACCTGAAGGAAGCTCGGCGCTTTGTAGCCGTCGAAAACCAGATCGGCATAGGCCAGATCATGGACCACCAGAACCTGATTCTCGCGCGCGAAATCGACGATCTTCTTGAAGAAATCAAGCTCGACGACCTGCGTGGTCGGATTGTGCGGAAAGTTGATGATCAACATTTTCGGACGGGGCCAGGTTTGCTTGAAGGCGGTGATCATGTCCTCGAAAAAATCGCGCCCGGGCGCCAGCGGGATGGAGCGGACCTCCCCGCCGGCAATGACGACACTGTAGGGGTGGATCGGATAGGTCGGACTGGGAACCAGCACCACATCCCCCGGGCCGAGCGTCGCCAAAGCCAGATGCGAGATCCCTTCTTTGGAGCCGATGGTGACGATCGCCTCCGTGTCGGGATCGAGCTCCACTGCGTAATTCCGCTTATACCAGTCGGTGACCGCCAGCCGAAGCTTCGTGATCCCCTTTGAGGCGGAGTAGCGGTGGTTCTTTGAGTTTTCGAGCGCTTCGATGGCCTTTTCAACAATGTGCGTCGGGGTCGGCTGGTCCGGGTTTCCCATTCCGAAATCGATGATGTCTTCGCCCCGGCGGCGGGCGTCAATTTTCATGGCATTGACGACATTGAACACATACGGCGGCAGCCGCTTGATCCGTTGAAATTCCACCCCACCCTCTTCGAAAATAAGTTGAGAAATCGAACTGATTGAAATTTAACCATTCTATTTAAAAAGGCTTAGATTGTCAAACAAATAGCATGACCAGACCGGCACGACAGAACCGGCAGATCGGCCCTCTCCGGAGGGCCGTGGTGTATGGCATATGGCTCCTCAATTGACAGAAAATCAAGAGGTAGTAAACTAAAGGGGGTCGGATCCTGCAATGAATGGAAATCCCTGCTCTCTTAGTTGATTTCATTGGAGTTCCAGCGTTCACCCTTCGGAGGGAGTCCTCCGAAGAAGATCGACAAACAGAATTGACCGAGAAAACAGATTGAAGACAGAGAAGACGACCTCCCTCGATAAAGACTACGTCGACTCCATCGTCGATAGCATGATGAACGCCCTCATCGTGATCGATCCGGATGGTCTGATCAAAACGATTAACCGGGCGACCCGGAATCTGTTGAAGTATACCGAAGAGGAGCTCGTCGGCCGGCCGGTTGAGTTTATTTTCGCGGATGACTCCCCCTTCAAAGGAATGGGATCGGGTGTGTTCGAGAGCACCTATCTTTCGAAAGACGGGAGAAAAATCCCCGTTTTGATTTCCGGTTCCGTCATGAGGGACGCGGCGGGCCAGATCCAGGGAATCATTTCGCTGGCTCAGGATATAACGGAAAGGAAGAAATCGGAGGAGGCGCTGCGGGAAAGCCAGCGGGTTCTCTCCACGCTGATGGGCAATCTCCCGGGGATGGCCTATCGCTGCAAATATGACCCGGACCGGACGATGGAGTTTGCCAGCGAGGGAGCGTTGGAGTTGACCGGCTATTCTCCTTCCGACCTGATCGGAAACACGAAAATCTCTTTCGCGAAACTGGTCCATCCCGACGATCTGGAGCGGATTGAAGCGGACATCAAGACCGCTCTCAAGGAGAAACACTCATTCAAATTGGTCTATCGAATGGTGGATGCCGCTCAAAACGAGAAGTGGGTGTGGGAGCAAGGAATCGGGATCTTTGCGTCCAATGGGAAACTGCTGACCCTGGAAGGCTTCGTGATCGATATCACCGAGAGAAAACTCTCCGAAGAGCGTTTACAATACCTCGCCAATCATGATTCTTTAACCGGTTTGCCGAACCGGGCTTTATTTATGGAGCATCTCCGGCTGGCGTTGATGACGGCGAAGCGGCATCAACGGCTGGTGGCGGTTCTCTTTCTCGATCTCGATCGCTTCAAGCTCATCAACGACACACTCGGGCATGGTGTCGGGGATCTTCTCCTCAAAGGGGTTGCCGACCGGCTGAACATCTGCCTCCGCCGGACCGACACGGTCGCCCGTCTAAACGCCATGAACGGGACGGTTGCGCGCCTCGGCGGAGACGAATTCACCCTCTTGCTCACCGACATCGCCCAGACGCAAGATGTCCCGATCGTGGTCCAAAGGATCGTCAATATTTTTATGACCCCCTTCTTTATCGAGGGGCATGAGCTTTTTGTCACCCCCAGCATCGGGATCAGCCTCTACCCCAACGACGGCGACACCCCCGATAAGCTGCTGAGAAACGCCGACACCGCCCTTTATCGCGCGAAGGAACAGGGACGGAACAACTACCAGTTCTATCTTCCCGAAATGAACGCCAAGGTCTCCGAGCGGCTCGCCATGGAAAACTCCCTTCGGAAGGCGCTGGAGAAGAAAGAATTTCTTTTACACTACCAGCCTCAGGTCGATTTAAACACGGGAGCGATTGTCGGGATGGAGGCGCTGGTCCGCTGGCATCACGCCGAATCGGGGCTGATCTCCCCCGCGAAATTCATTCCGCTCGCCGAAGAGACCGGATTGATCCTCCCCATCGGAGAATGGGTGCTTCGCACCGCCTGCGCGCAGAACAAAGCATGGCAGGAGGCCGGCCTCCCGCCGATCCGGGTTGCGGTCAACCTTTCAGGACGCCAGTTCCAAAAGAAAAACTTGATCGAGACGGTCCGGCGGACCTTGACCGAAACCGGGCTTGACCCAGCGTACCTGGAGCTTGAATTGACCGAGAGCATCTTGATGCAAAAGCTGGAAATCATCACCTCGGTGCTCTCCGAGCTCGACGGCATGGGGATACAGATCTCCGTCGACGACTTCGGGACCGGCTACTCCTCGCTGAGTTATCTCAAGCGCTTTCCGATCTCCAACTTGAAGGTCGATCGCTCTTTTGTCAGCGATATCACAACCGATCCGGATGATGCCGCCATCACCAGCGCTATCATCAATATGGCCCATAGCCTTAAGCTGAAGGTCGTCGCGGAAGGGGTGGAAACGGCCGAGCAGCTCGCCTTCCTCCGATCGCTGAAGTGCGACCGCATGCAAGGCTACTTCTTCAGCCGTCCGCTGGCGGCGGAGGAGGCGACAAAGCTCCTGGTCGAGAAAAAAGGGGTCTCGTTTCCCTCGTAACGAATCATCCTTTCTGTTTGTCCCGAACATTCCGGCCTCATTCCACCTTGACAAGAAGCTGAACCGCCCCCTATAATCGGCCCGCTTTCTTGTTGAGGAGGATCGTGTGAAGAAAACAAAATACCGTTGGATCACTTTCGGGCTCATCATTTTCATGGTTTTCTTCCTGGGATGGGAGGCCCCGCTTCAGGCCCGCCCGAAGAAGAGCAACAAGTATCCTCCGGAGACCCTCTTCGATACCCTTCCGAATCCGCCGTTTCATCTCCATCCGCTCCTTGCGCCGTCGATTCCCCCCTACAATCTCCAAACCCCGGCCAAGGTAGAACTGGGGAAGATGCTCTTCTTCGATCCGCGGCTCTCGCGGGACAATACCGTCTCCTGCGCCACCTGCCATAACCCGGAACATGGCTTCTCGGATGCCCGGCCGGTGTCGGTCGGCATCGGCGGACAGAAGGGGACCCGGAACGCGCCGACGATCTTCAATGTCGCCTACAACAAAACACACTTTTGGGACGGCCGCGCAGGATCGCTCGAGGAACAGGCCCTGGGTCCAATCCAAAATCCGATCGAAATGGGGGAAGATTTAAACCGCCTCGTGCAAAAGCTGAACGCCGTTCCCGGATATGTCGAAGCCTTTAAAAAAGTTTTCGGAACCGGGGTGACGGCCGACGGCATCGCGCAAGCGATCGCCGCCTTCGAGCGGACGATTCTCTCCAACAACTCTCCCTTTGATCGGTTTATGGCGGGTGATGATAACGCATTGACCCCGACCGAACAGCACGGCATCCGGGTCTTTAACGAAAAAGGAAAATGCGTCACCTGCCACAACGGACCGAACTTTACCGACAACAAATTTCATCCGCTCGGCCTGCCGAAACGAGAGGGAATCCCCAACGACATCGGCCGCTACGCGATCACCCAGGACGAGGCGGAGAAGGAGCACTTCAAGACGCCGACCCTCCGCAACATCGCCCAGACCGCGCCTTACATGCACAACGGCATCTTCGCGACGCTGGAAGAGGTGGTCGAATTCTACGTCAAGGCGGAGCCGACCACCTCCCCCCGCCATCCGCTGCTCACCCCTCTGAGCCTTCTGACCGATCAGGACAAAAAGGCGCTGGTCGAATTCCTCAAATCGCTCACCGGCGAGCCGATCAACATCACCCCGCCGAAACTGCCGGAGTAGACAAGATCGATTCGAATCCCGTATGATTTGGAGCAGATCTTCTACCCGGGGTAATTGCGGGGAGCAGAGGCGTCCCCCACGAACGGAAGGACTTTCCCGAGATGGCCGATAAAAAAGAGAACGGAAAGAGAAAGCTGAAGATCGTCAAACCGGAGTACACCCTCACCTACGGAATTCGGCTCGACCCCGGAACCGCCCCGGAGCAAGTTCATCCGCATGTTCCGATCACCCTCCCCGATGGGACCGAAGGGGAAATGCCGCTGCATGTGATGAATGGCAGCCTGGCGGAGATCCGAAGGCAACTTCACGAAAGCATCGACGCTTATTTTGAGATTTATCAGGAACGGGGCGAGTAATCATCGGGGAAGAAGGTTCTCCCGCTCCATAAGGAGATCGCCATGAGACGGATGACGGTTCTGTTTATAATCGGGTTGGCCCTCCTCCTCGGGCCCTGGAACGCGCATGCCCGTGATAGACGGGTTTACGTCGGCGTCGGCGTCGGCACCGCCGTCGCGATCGGCGGCGGCATTGTCTCGTTTAATATCGGATACAGCCAGCAAGTCAACAAACAGAAGCCGGAATCTTCATTACCCGGAACGGATCAACCGCCGGCGCTGGCCGAACTAAAACGCAAAGGGGAAGATGCGGCGCCCCACAGCTTGACCGACTTTGAAGTCAGATCCCAGTCTGCCTCTCCACAGCCTCTCCGGATCGAACTCCCCTTTTTCATCCTCCGATGGTAACGCAAAAAAATTTGATCGAGCGAACGACCTTTACAAACCGTCGCGCCGCTGATGTATAATGTCTTTGGGAGATTGCTTTAGGATTTCATGAGAACACTTGAAACACTTCATTTTGATAATTCCTTCGCGCGCCTTCCCGCCGCGTTCTACTCCCGCCTCTCTCCGACGCCGCTCCCCGACCCCTACCTCGTCCACTTCAATGCGGATGCGGCGGGGTTGATCGAGCTTAATCCCAATGAAGGAGGGCGTCCGGAGTTCGTCGGCTATTTTGCGGGCAATCAGCTCCTCCCGGGGAGCGAGCCGCTCGCCATGCTTTACTCCGGCCACCAGTTCGGCGTCTATGTCCCGCAGCTGGGAGATGGGAGGGCGATCCTGCTCGGCGAAGTTCGAACCCGATCCGGGGAGCGGTGGGAGCTGCAATTGAAAGGCGCCGGCCGCACCCCCTACTCCCGCGACGGCGACGGCCGCGCCGTTCTCCGCTCCACCATTCGCGAATACCTCTGCGGCGAGGCGATGCATGGGCTTGGAATTCCGACCACCCGCGCCCTCTCCATTGTCGGGAGCGATCAGAAGGTCTTCCGGGAGACGGTGGAGACCGCCGCGGTTTTGCTGCGCCTCGCCCCCTCCCATGTCCGTTTCGGCTCGTTCCAGATTTTTTATTATCGCCGCCAGCACGAGCATCTCCAGACCCTCGCCGATGATGTCATTGCCCATCACTTCCCCGAATTGGCGGAAAAGAAGGAAAGGCACGCCCTCTTTCTGACGGAGGTCGTCTTTCGGACCGCCCGGTTGATGGCGGAATGGCAGGCGGTGGGATTCGCCCACGGGGTGATGAACACCGACAACATGTCGATCCTGGGACTGACATTCGACTACGGCCCTTACGGGTTCATGGAAGCGTACGATCCCGGCTTCGTCTGCAATCACTCCGATCACATCGGCCGGTATGCCTTCCATCGCCAGCCGCAGATCGGCCTTTGGAACTTAAGCGCCCTGGCGCAGGCCCTCTCGCCGCTGATCTCGAAAGAAGCGGCATCGGAAGCGCTCGATCAATACGAGCCGGTCTTCAACGCGCACTACATCACACGGATGGCGCGGAAGCTGGGATTCAAAGAATTTCAGAGCGGGGACGCCCCCCTCTTGGTCGACCTGCTCGCTCTCCTTCAGGCCAACCGGATCGACTATACAAATTTCTTTCGCGCCTTGGGGAATTTCAAGCAGGCCCCCGGAGAAAAAAACGCCGATCTTCGTGATCGGTTCATCGATGCGGCGGCTTTCGATGCCTGGGCCGAACGTTACCGGGCCCGATTGCTTGCCGATGGAGCGCGGGATGAAGAGCGAAAAAACGCGATGGATCGGGTCAACCCCAAATATATTCTTCGCAACTATCTGGCGCAGACCGCCATCCAGAAGGCCACCCTGGAACGGAACTACACCGAGATCGATCGGCTGCTGACACTCCTCAAGCGCCCCTTCGACGAGCAGCCGGATCAAGATCATTACGCCGCCCCGCCGCCGGAGTGGGCAAAGGGAATTCAAGTCAGCTGCTCGTCATAATCGGACTCAGAGATCGATGATTCAGATCACCCCCGAAGCACGGAAAAAATTGAACGCACTCATTGTCGCGCATCCGGCCGATCCGGTCGTTCGGCTGACGGTGAAGAACCGAGATGACGGGCACCTCCTTTTTAGAATCGTCCTCGTTTCAAGCCCCGAAGAAGAAGACGAGGTCCAAGACCATGACGGCTTGACTGTTGCGATCGAAGCCAAAAGCGCCCGCCGGATGGATGGGGTGACGCTCGATTATCAGGAGCCGGGCGGATTCAAATTTCATCATCCGGAATCGAAGGAGCCCGGTATCCGTCTGATCCCGCTCAATTGATCTCCCCATTTTTTTTCTTCCAGTTTTTTGAATCTTCGTTTAAGATAATAACGATGCTTTCGGAGTGGTTCATCAGGTGAAAATCCCAGCTTATTTTGAATCGGGCCGTCCGATTTTCTCATTCGAGTTCTTTCCGCCGAAAACGGAAGAAGGGGTGGAACATCTTTTCCGGACCATCGGCGAATTGAAGGCGCTGGCGCCGGCGTTTGTCTCCGTCACCTATGGCGCAGGGGGAAGCAACCGCCAGCGAACGGTCGAGGTGGTCAAGCGGATCAAGGGAGAACACGGCGTCGAGGCGATGGCGCATCTCACCTGCGTCGGATCGGACCGGGACGAGATTGATCGGGTCCTCGGTCAACTCAAAGAGGCGGGGATCGAGAACGTTCTTGCCCTTCGGGGCGATCCGCCCAAAGGGGAAGCGACCTTTACCCGGACCGCCGACGGGTTCTCCTACGCCTACGAATTGGTCGCCTATATACGCAAACGTCATCACTTCTCGATTGGAGGCGCTTGTTATCCGGAGGGGCACGTCGAGTGCCGCGACCTCGACAAAGACCTCGGCCACCTGAAGACCAAGGTCGATACCGGGCTTGATTTCATCATTACCCAGCTCTTCTTCGACAACCGATGTTATTTTGATTTTGTAAAGAGGGCCCGGGCGATCGGAATCGGCGTCCCGATCCTCCCCGGCATCATGCCGATCACCAACGTCGGCCAGGTGAAGCGCTTCACGGAGATGTGCGGCGCGTCGATTCCCGCATCCCTTCTCTGCGAACTGGAGGCCGTTCAGGACGATCCGGCGGCCGTGATGGCGCTCGGAATCGGGCACGCGGCGACGCAATGCCGCGAGCTCCTCTCCAACGGCGCCCCCGGAATCCACTTCTATACCCTGAACAAGTCACCCGCCACGCGCGCCATCCTTCGATCACTTTCGGACCTTCGGTAAAGCAATCCTTCTCGGTTAAGATTTCTCGGCCGTCCCCCGATAGAAATAACCGGCGATTCTCGGCGCCCCCGCCAGATAAAACCGATCGAGCCGGACGACCTTGAAGTGTTTTCCAATAAGGAGATGGATCTCTCGATTCAGATGGCAGCCGTCCGCGAACGTCTGACTCAATGGGGTGAACCGATGCTGCCACCTCTGAATTTTCGGCTCATCACTAAGGCCATGTTCCAGGAAGGAGAAGCGCCCTCCCGGCTTGAGGACCCGATGGATTTCGCGAAGCGCCTGGTCGACTTTCGGGATGCTGCAGAGGGTCCAGGTGCTGACGGCGGCATCGAATGAGCCGTCCGAAAACGGAAGCCGTTCGGCATCGAGCAGCCGGGTCTCTACGGGAATCGGGGAGGCGGCGATCCGCTTCTTTGCCAGCGCATTCATGCCGGGATTGGGATCGACCGTCGTAAGCTTCTTTACCCCCGGCGGATAATGCGGGAGATTCAGCCCCGTCCCGAATCCGATCTCCAGAACTTCCCCGCGAAGATCGGCGAGAAGGGTACGCCTCAATTCGGATAGATCGTCCCGGCGCATCGCGAAATCAAGGAGCCTTGGGAAAATGACGCGCGAATAAAAACCGATGTTCCACCTCCTGGGAAATTCTCAATTGAAATGAAAGGCCCGTCCTGATATCGTCTTTGAGGAGAACCCGACGCGGACAATGGAGCGCTTCGTTCGAATATAGTCCGGGTCTGAGATCGATTCAAGCGCGAGAGGAAAAAGACACCGATGCCGAACCGCCTTGAACGGCACGAGAAAGCTCCATCAGGGAGGTTTGAAGGATGCGTGATCACATTGCACGGCCGCGGCACCACGGGGGAAGATCTGATCCCGCTGGCCGATGAGATCGCGCTTCCCGGAATACGCTGGATTTTCCCCGACGCCCCGTTCCCCTTTCCCGACGACTTCGGCGGACGGATGTGGTACACCTCCCCGCCGCAGGGCCAATCGGGAATTTTGGAAAGCCGCCGTTTGCTCTTCGATCTCTTGGATACGCTAATGACCCGGGAGGGAATTCCCTCCGACCGGATCGCGTTGATCGGTTTTTCACAGGGGGCGGTGATGAGTCTCGACGTCGGCCTTCGTTATCCCCAACCGCTTGCGGCGATGATTGCGCTCAGCGGTTATCTTGCCTCTCCAGAAAAGCTTACTGCCGAGAAATCACCTGCCTCTATAAAGACCCCGATCCTCCTCGTGCATGGGACGATGGATGAGGTGGTTCCGGTGGACGGATCCCGAAAAGCACACACGGTCCTCGTGAAGGAAGGGTATCAGCCTCGACTGGAGGAGTATCCGATGGGACACCAAGTCATTCCGGAGGAGATCCAACTGATCGGGGATTTTTTAAAAACTCAATTGAGGATCTCGTGACAAAGAAATCGTTTGAAGGGCTTGTCCGAAAAGCAATCGACCGGATTCCGTCCGAATTTCAGGCGGCGATGAAAAACATCGCCATCCTCATCGAGGATTGGCCCGGTCCGGAGGCCGAGGATCTGATCGACGATGATCCGGAGGGAGCCCTCTACGGTTTTTATCAGGGAATCCCGCTTCCGGAGCGGACCGTCGATGACTCCGGAATGCTCCCGGACATAATCTACCTTTACCGCAAACCGCTTGAGGAAGATTTTCCCGACCCGGAAGAGCTCATCCGGGAGATTGAGATCACGCTGGTCCACGAGATCGCCCACTATTTCGGGTTCGATGAAGAGATCCTCGCGCGTTACGGATATGATTGAAGATGGGGAGATGCATGCCTCTCCCTGCGTCGCGACCGAATTTCCTATTGACGCAATCGGCTCGTTATGATATATAAGAGGCAGTCCATTGTAAAAGTTGAACAGAATCCATCGGAAGCTGCAGCCTTTTACAACACGCTGCAGCTTTTTTATTGAAGACTGATTAAAACTAAAGTAAGCAGTGGGCGTTCCGCCAGCGAAGGGCTGGCATAATAACACCAGTTGGAGAAGCACCTAAAATGATCAAAGGAACCGTGAAGTGGTTTAACGGCAGCAAGGGCTATGGGTTTATCACACGTGAAGATGGACAAGGCGATGTCTTCGTCCACTTTACCGCGATTGTGGGCGACGGCTACCGCTCCCTCGAAGAGGGAAACGCGGTGGAATTCGAAGTGACCCAAGGCCAAAAAGGGCCGCAAGCCACCAACGTCAAACTCGTTTCCTAAGACAGAAACCTTTTTGACCCAAGGGCACCCCGCCGGATTCTGTTCCGGCGGGGTGTTTCATGTGAGGAGCAATCATGGCAAGCATCAGTCAAGTTCGAAATATCGGCATTTCAGCGCACATCGATTCCGGTAAGACGACTCTGACAGAACGGATACTTTATTACACCGGGAAGATCCATCGAATCGAAGAGGTCCGGGGAAAATCGGGCGTCGGCGCGAAGATGGACTCCATGGAACTCGAGCGGGAGAAGGGGATCACTATCCAGTCGGCCGCCACCTATTGCACCTGGAAGGACAATGTCATCAACATCATCGATACGCCGGGCCACGTCGATTTCACGATCGAGGTGGAACGGGCGCTTCGGGTGTTGGACGCGGCGATCCTGGTTCTCTGCGGCGTCTCCGGCGTGCAGAGCCAGTCGATTACCGTCGACCGGCAAATGCGCCGGTACAAGATTCCGCGGATCGCCTTCATCAACAAACTGGATCGATCTGGAGCGGATCCGTTCCGCGTGATCAAGCAGCTGCGTGAGAAGCTGGGCCATAACGCCCATGCCATCACGATGCCGATCGGCGCCGAACACGATTACCAAGGTACGATCGATCTGACCAATATGAAAGCCTATTACTTCGACGGCGACAACGGCGAGAATATTCGGGAAGAAGCGATCCCGGAGGCGCTCAAAGAGCGGGCCGAAAGCCTGCGCCATGACCTGATCGAAGCGATGGCTGATTTTGACGATGCCATTGCCGAGAAATTCTTGGAAGAAAAGCCGGTCTCGACCGAGGAACTCCGAAAGGCAATCCGGAAATCGACAATCGCGCTTCAATTCATCCCGGTCATGATGGGCTCCGCCTTCAAAAATAAAGGGGTTCAACTGCTCCTCGATGGGATCGGCTACTATCTCCCCGATCCGACGGAGGTCACCAATGTGGCCCATGATCAGGACAATAATGAGGCAAAAGTGGTCCTGGAGAGCCGTTCGGACAAACCGCTGGTGATGCTGGCCTTTAAGCTCGAAGATGGGCGGTACGGCCAGTTGACCTATACCCGCCTCTACCAGGGCAAGCTCAGCAAAGGAGATGTCATTCATAACTCGACGAACGGGAAGAAGATCCGCGTTTCCCGTTTGGTCCGGATGCATGCCGATGAGATGCACGATATCGACAGCGCCGAAGCGGGCGATATCTGCGCCATGTTCGGCGTCGATTGCGCCTCCGGCGACACCTTCACCGACGGCACGGTTCGATACACGATGACCTCGATGCATGTCCCCGACGCCGTTATCTCCCTGGCGGTCTGGCCGAAGGACAAAGCCGGCGCCGGGAACTTCTCCAAAGCGCTCAACCGCTTTACGCGTGAAGATCCGACGTTCCGGGTGCACCGGGACGAGGAGAGCGCCCAGACGATCATTTCCGGAATGGGCGAGTTGCACCTCGACATTTATATGGAGCGGATCAAGCGGGAGTACGGCTGCGAGGTCCAAAACGGTCAACCACAGGTCGCCTATCGGGAGACGGTTTCACAACGGGCCGACTTCGTCTACACCCATAAGAAACAGACCGGCGGCTCCGGCCAGTTCGCCAAGATCGGTGGCTACATCGAGCCCCTTCCGTCCGACGCGGTCGAAACATTCGAGTTCGTCGATGATATCAAGGGGGGGGCGATTCCCCGCGAATTCATCCCGGCTTGTGAAAAAGGCTTCCGCGAGCAGGTCAAAACCGGCACGTTGATCGGATTCCCGGTGGTCGGGGTCCGGGTCGTCATCAACGACGGCGCCTCCCACCCGGTCGACTCCTCCGAAATGGCCTTTAAGATCTGCGCCATGGCGGCGTTCCGCGAGGCCTATCCTCAGGGAAGACCGGTCATCCTGGAGCCGATCATGAAGCTCGGGTGTGAAGCGCCGACCGAATTTCAGGGGGGCGTCATGGGGCTGATCAATCAGCGGCGCGGGATCATCACCGGAACGCAGAGCAACGACAGCTTCGTCCAGATTGAAGCCGAAGTTCCCCTCTCCGCGATGTTCGGCTTCTCGACCGATCTGCGCAGCGGCACCCAGGGAAAAGGAGAATTCACAATGGAATTCCTCAAATACGCCCCGGTGCCGAGACAGATCTCCGATGAGCTGATCAAAGCCTACCAAGCGAAACGGGCCGAAGAGCGAAAATAAGAAAACAGCAATAAAAAACACGCGGAGAGATTCGATCTCCGCGTGTTTTTTTTAACCCTTCTATCTTACTTACCGACCCTACACCCCCGCCAAAACCGGCGCTTCTTCTTTTACATTCGTCTTCTGAACCGGCCTGCCGGGAACGATGTTCCGTTCCTTCCGAAACGCTTCCAGCGATCCCCACGTCCTTCTGATGTTGAACGCGAGCGATCGGGTTGCTTTCGATCGACTCAATTCGGTGGTCGTCGGATGGACGCCCCGTTTCCGAACGAGGGTGTCGTACTGTTTGATGCTTTGCAGTTTACGACCCTCCGTCCGGACCGCTTCGAGCTCTTCGTCGGAGATCCCCAGAAGCGTGATCTGCTTTGAGAGATAATTCACAGAGACATGATTTGACTTCGCCACTTTGGCCATTTTGAGGAATTTGCGGTAATCCTTCAATATTTTTTCCTTTGAAAGAAGCGGGGCCTTCGGCGGCTCGTATTTGAACAGCCCGATCGCCGCCCCCTTCTTTAACAACTGGCGCACTCGCTCCCAGCTTAATCCGAGCTTCGCCCCGACACCTCTGAGACTTTTTTCTTTCTCATAGAGAGCATAGACTTCCATGAGCCTTTCGACCGTCGAGTGATTCGGCGAAATATTTTTCCGGCGTGTTCGCTTGTCGCCCAGCGCCCCTCCTTGTTCAAAGGCGGCGTGGATCTTCTTGGTGACGCTTCTCGAAACCTGACTCCCCTCCAATATTTTTTGAACTGTCGAGGGATTCACATTCAGACTATCCGAGACCCTCCAGAGATCCACCTTGTTGGTCACCATCCCCTTTAGCCAGGAGAACGGTTCGCCCTGGTTCTTCAGCGGCCGAGCAGTCGACTTTGATTTGATGACGGTAGAAGCCGTCGATACGGTCAGCAATGCTCTTTCCCTTTCTATAAAAAAACGTTTCCTCTTGATTGAATTCTGATTATGCCCACGTCGGGGCCGGGGCTAGAGCCAGTGCATTCTCATTCGGCTCCAACCCCGGTGGGGGGCCCTCCAGGGGGAGGGAACTAACCGACGTGTATCTTTTCTTTAAGCGTTGGGGTGACCAATTCAGCCCCCTCCAGCGGGATACCCGCTTCCAATTCTTTCAAATCAGAATGCGCGATCCCTCTCCGAACCGGCGGGGCATCCATAGTTACTCCCCAAATCACATTCACAAACGCAAAAGCAGCCAACGCAAAAAACCCAAACTCAAAAAATCCATTTTCCATGGCACCCTCCTTCAAAAGGTTGTATGCCCTATCTCTAGAGCAAAGGAGATGCCAAATGCATAAAAAATTAAAAGCCAATGTTTATCAATGACTTATGTTTTCAGGAGTATCTTTTGAAGTGTTTCAAGTGTTTCAGGTTGACACAGGAATAGTTTCAGAATGAGATTTACTTGGGGATTTTGATGCCATACTCCTTGAGCCGCCGCCAAAGGGTCGATCGGCTGATACCCAATTCCTCAGCGGCCTTTGCCTGATTCCAATCTGTTTTCTCGAGCGCCTTCAACATCAATGTTTTCTCTTGATTGGCCAGCGTCCCCTCCTTCCGAGAGGAAAGGGGGGCTTGCTTTGAAAGAGGGGCCACCGGTTTCGGAAGATGTTCAATCGACAAGGTCGGCCCGGGCGAGGTCACGAAGGCATGCTCGATCATATTCTCCAATTCCCTCACATTCCCAGGATAATCGTATGAGAGGAGATATTCAAGCGCCTCGGGCGAGATGTTGCTGATCTGTTTGCCTGTCTCGCGGCTGAACTTCGCCATGAAGTGTTTGATGAGGGGGAAAATATCATCCTTTCGCTCCCGCAACGGAGGGACACGGATCGGGAAGACGCGGATACGGTAGTAAAGATCTTCCCGGAATTTTCCGGCGCGGACCTCCTCGGTGAGATCCTTGTTGGTCGCGGCGATGATCCGGACATCGACCTGGATCGTCTTCGTCCCCCCGACCCGCTCAAACTCATGCTCTTGCAAGACCCGGAGCACCTTTGCCTGCGCCGTCGGGCTCATATCGCCGATCTCGTCGAGAAAGAGGGTCCCATGATCGGCCAGCTCAAATCGGCCGGGGCGATCATAAATCGCCGTGGTGAAGGCGCCTTTCATATGGCCGAAGAGCTCGCTTTCGAGAAGCTCGTCCGGAAGAGAGGCGCAGTTCACGGCGATGAACGGCTTCTCGCGCCGCGGGCCCATCTGATGGATCGCCCGGGCGATCAATTCCTTTCCGGTGCCGCTCTCCCCCTCCAGCAGAACGGTCGCGGTCGATCCGGAAGCCGACGCCACCAGATCGAGCATCTCCAACAGTTTCTTGCTCTTTCCGACCAGCGAGCGAAGGCCGGAGGGTCGCGACTGTTTTTCTCCCGGCTCTGAAGAGAACGGGGCAAGACTCCGGACGATCTCCACGGCGCCGACCACCTCCCCCGCTTCATCCAGAAGAAGATCGATATGGATCTGGACCGGGATCGGCATTCCATTCAGGTCTCTTAAAACCGTTTCATAGTGTGAAACACGTTCTCGATTGAACATCAGGCGATCGAGAAGGGCTGCATGTTTCGGAACGAAGATGCTGTCGCTGAGAATCTGCTGAACGGCTTGGAGATCGGCCGCCGCCTCATCATGATGAAACAACATCCGCCCCAACGCCCGATTGGCGAAGATGACCTTCTTATCGGTATTCACCGCGAAGACCCCTTCACTCATCGCGTTTAAAATCGCCGCCGCGTCGAACTTCATGCCGACTCCCCGATGGTCTCGTTCTTCACCCCCGTGGAAAACGATCCCCAAACCAACCTTATTCATTACTCCCCTTCTCACCAAGAATCAAGAGGGAAATGAAATCCAGCCCGGAATCTCATTCTTCAATGCTCTCGGTAATCACGCTTCGCCTCAAATCGTCGGACAAAAGACAATTCTGTCATCCGAGGTCGCCGTTTCAGGGTCGGGCCGTTTCGGTGAACGGCTGAATTTTGACGATAAAACAATTCCATCTGCTGTCTGCACACCGATTCTGGAGCAGGGTACGGCTCTTGCTTTTTTATAGGGTCGGATACAACGTTGTATTCCCGGACGGGCAAGGCGTCCTCTCCCATAATGAGGTGGGTTTATTGGAGAGGAGGCCTTTTTTATTGACCAGATACGGAGGATGCAATGAAACCGGAACGGCTTTCCTTCCCTCGGATCATGAGAAACACGGCGGCGGTCCCCGCGTCGGAGCCGACCGCGCTTCGGCAATACACCCTCGATGAGATGCGCGATTCAGGCGGCGCCGTCCGATCGCACTACACCTCCTTCAACGACTGGCTGCAAACCGTACCTCCCGCGCAAATGAAACAAAAGCGGGACGAAGCGGAACGTCTTTTGCGCCGGCTCGGCATCACCTTTGCGATTTATGGTGAATCCGCCGGCGCCGAGCGGTTGATTCCATTCGATCTCATCCCCCGGATCATCCCGGCGAAAGAATGGAAGATCCTGGCGGCCGGCCTCCGCCAGCGGGTCCTCGCTCTCAACGCCTTTCTTCACGACATCTACCACGGCCAGGAGATTCTCAAGGCGGGGCGCATCCCGGCCGAGATGATCTTCAGCAATCCCCAGTACCGGGTCGAAATGCAGGGGATCAACCTCCCCGGCGGGGTCTACATTCACATCGCCGGGCTCGATGTGGTCCATACCGGAGAGGGGGAGTTTCACATCCTTGAAGACAACCTGCGGACCCCCTCCGGCGTCTCCTACATGCTGGCCAACCGCCGGATGATGACCCGGCTCTTCCCCGATCTCGTCCGCCGTCACGCCATCGCGCCGGTTGAACATTATCCCGAGCTGCTCCTTGAAACGCTCCGCTCGATCGCCCCGGCGGGGGTCGATGAGCCGACCGTGGCGCTTTTCACACCCGGTCCCTATAACAGCGCCTACTTCGAGCACACCTTTCTCGCGCAGCAGATGGGGATCGAAGTCGTCGAAGCATCCGATCTGTTCGTCCGGGACAACAAAGTTTACATGAGAACGATGGAAGGACCGGTCCGGGTCGATGTTCTCTATCGGCGGATCGATGAAGATTTTCTCGATCCCCTCGCCTTCCGCTCCGACTCGACATTGGGGGTGCCGGGACTTCTTTCGGTTTACCGCGCCGGAGGGGTCACCCTCACCAACGCCGTCGGCACCGGGGTGGCCGACGACAAGGCGATCTATGCTTACGTTCCGGAGATGATCCGCTTTTATCTCGGCAAAGAGCCGATTCTGAAAAATGTCCCGACCTTTCAACTGCGCAATCCGGAAGAGCGCGCTTATGTCTTGGCGCATTTGAGCGAGCTGGTCGTGAAAGAGGTTCACGGCTCGGGAGGATACGGCATGCTCATCGGACCGGCCAGCAGCGCGAAAGAACGGGATCTCTTCCGGCAGCGCATTCTTCGCAATCCGGAGAGCTATATCGCCCAGCCGACCCTTTCCCTTTCGACCTGTCCCACCTTTGTGGAACAGGGGATCGCGCCCCGGCATGTCGATCTTCGCCCCTTCGTGTTGAGCGGCCGGACCGTTCATCTGGTCCCCGGCGGCCTCACCCGTGTTGCGTTACGCGACGGCTCCCTGGTCGTGAACTCTTCCCAAGGGGGAGGAACAAAAGATACCTGGGTCCTGGAGGAGTAAAACATGCTTCTGCGAGTCGCCGACCACCTTTACTGGATGGGACGCTACATCGAGCGGACGGAGAGCACCGCGCGCGCCATCGAGGTCGCCTATCAGGCCTCGCTTCTGCCGGCCGCGCTCTCCGCCGACCGGGAATGGGAGGGCCTCCTTGCCATGGTCGGCCAGCGGGACGATTTTTTTGCGCGTTACGGTTCTCCTTCCGCCGCAAAGGTCCTCCGCTTCATGAGCATCGACCTGGAGAATCCGGTGAGTCTCCTTTCTTCTCTGCGGGCGGCTCGGGAAAACGGCCGCTCCGTCAACGGGAACCTCTCCCCCGAAATGTGGGAGAGCTTAAATACGATCTGGCTCGATCTCAGAGAGGTCGATGAGGATCGCCTTCTCTCCACGGGGGTGATCCCCTTCCTGGAACGGGTCAAAGAAGGGGCCTATCTCTTCCGCGGTATTCTCCACAGCGCCCTCGGTCAGGAGGAGGTGCTCCGCCCAATCGATTTGGGAACCTTCCTCGAACGGGCCGATCACACCATACGCACCCTCCGGGCCCGGTACGCCTGCCTGCTCCAGCAGGGGAAGCGGGAGGCCGACTATTATTCATGGCTTGCGATCCTCCGATCGGTCGGCGCGGACACGGCCTACCGGCGCCTCTATCGAGATCTGATCACCCCCGGCCGGGTGGCCGAACTTCTGATTCTACGGGAGGAGGTTCCCTGCTCTCTTCACGCCTGCATGGACCGAGTCAACGATCTTCTCCGGCCGCTTTCGGGCGGGATCGGCCCCGAAGCGGTGCGGCTTGCCGCAGATCTTCACTTTCTGCTTCACGACGGCGGGATCCGAAAAACCCTCCAATATCACCTGCATGATTATCTGATCGATTTTACCGGCGCACTCGGCAGGCTAAGCGCAAAAATAGACGAGGGATTTCGGGGACAGATATGCGCCTGAAGGTGAAGCATCAGACCGTGTATCGCTACAGCGCGCCGGTCCAGCGCAGCGTTCAGACGCTTCGTCTGACCCCCCGATCAAACCGGCGGCAGCAGATCCTGAAATGGCGCCTCGACCTTCCCGCTGCCGCATCGGAATATGTGGATGCCTTCGGGAATCTCACACAGTTGTTGACCGTCGAAGAGCCCCACGAAGAGATCCGGATCGGGGTCGAAGGGGTGGTTGAGATGTCCGAGGCGCCCGGCCCCGACCGGGGCGAAGTGCTCTCCCCGTTTATCTTTCTGCGGGAGACCGCGCTGACGGCGACCGATCCGCGCCTCCGCCATTTTTCAGAGGAAGACCGGGGCCGGACCGTTTCGGATCCGGTCGCCGCCCTTCATTCCCTTGCGGAACGGATTCGGGCCGCTGTCCGGTATGTAAAAGGGACCACCACGGTCCAAACCACGGCGGCTGAAGTTTTATCGCAAGGAAGCGGTGTCTGCCAGGATCACAGCCATCTCTTCATTGCCTGCTGCCGTATCCTCGGCCTTCCGGCGCGTTATATCAGCGGTTATCTTTACACCGGCACCGAAGCGAATCCGGAGCTCGCCATGCATGCCTGGGCGGAAGCGTGGGTCGACCGGATCGGCTGGCTGAGTTTTGACATCTCCAACGGAAGCCCGGCGGAGGCCGCGCATCTCCGCCTCGCCGTCGGGCGGGATTATCTCGACGCCTGCCCGGTGCGCGGCGTTCGATTCGGAGGCGGCGATGAGACCATGGACGTCCAGGTTCAAGTCATGAGCGCGCAACAATAGCGCTTTTCATTTAAATGGAGGTCCTATGACGTATTGTGTTGGAATGTTGCTTGATTCGGGGCTGGTTTTCGCCTCCGACTCCCGCACCAATGCCGGTGTCGATCATATCGCCACGTTTCGGAAGATGACCGTCTATGAAAAACCGGGAGACCGGCTGTTGGTTTTGATGGCCGCCGGGAATCTGTCGATCACGCAGGGGGTGATCAATCTCTTGGACGAAGATCCTTCCGCGGAGATCGGCGAGACGATCTGGAATGTGCCGTCGCTGTACGCCGCGGCGCGGCTGGTCGGAAGCGCTTTACGGAAGATCTATGAGATCGACGGCGGCTATCTGAAGCAGCATGGGGAAGAGTTCATCGCGTCGATCATCTTGGGGGGACAGATTCGCGGCGAGCAGCCGCGTTTGTTTAACATCTACGCCGCCGGGAATTTCATCGAGGCGACGGCGGAAACCCCTTACTTCCAGATCGGAGAGAGTAAATACGGAAAACCGATTCTCGATCGCCTCATCACCCGGAGCAGTACTTTGGACGAAGGGGCCAAGTGCGCCCTCCTCTCCTTCGACTCCACGATTCGAAGCAATATCTCCGTCGGTCTTCCGATCGATCTGCTCTGCTACGAGCGCGACCGTCTGCGGGTCGACGTCCGCCGGAGCATCGATCAACAAGATCCCTACTTCTGCGAAATCAAACGGCAGTGGGCGGAGGGGCTTCGGGAAACCTTCGCGCGTCTTCCCGATCCTTGCTGGGGGGAAAAACTCGACCCGATCTAGTCCATTCACTCTTCGGGCGAGCGGTTCGCGCCGGCCACCGGCGCCTCCGCACCCGTGATGCTTCGAAGCTTCAGTTCCACCCCCTCGGACGAGAAGGAGAGAACCAGCTGCCCATGCGCATCGGCATTCTCAAAGCGCTCCAAAGTGGAATTCTGATGAAACCGAAGCGCTTCCGCTTCCCTTTGCGGGGGCGGAGTTTCGCGCCGGGCTTCAAACTCAAGGGGATCGTCGAGGCCGCCCCCCCCGCGATCTTCCGGCTCGACCGTGGCGGAGCGATCGGAACCGAGATCCCGCTCCGATTGAACCGGTCTGACCGGATGAACGACCTTCTCCCCCTCCGCCCCGGCCGGGAAAACCCCGAAAAGGAGTGTTCCCATCCAGATTCCGATCAAAACCAAGCCGGTCCGACGTTTCATCTCTCTCACCTCACAGTAAATGAATCCCGGGAAACAGATACCCTAACTTTATCTTATCAACGTTTGAGCCCGATAACGATCCCCCAAAAGGGGTAATCCGAAAGGAGTATCCTCCTCCCGCCGTTTTCAAAAGCGGAAAGGGTGAAGCCCCAAGGGATTACCTCCCCCGGGGCTTCTCTTTGAAGAATCACGGGATAGAGCGAGGTCGCGTTGCTCGCGCTCAGTGCCTCAGCGCGTCATCTCCGCAGCATCAGGCTCGCTCTTCGGCATCCCTTTGTAAATATCGACAATCAGATTATCCCGGTCGAGTTCGACCGTCACCCGGTCGCCGACGTTGAAATTCCGAAGCCCCTCTTCCTTTGCTTTGTTCAGGCTGAACATCCGCTGCTTTCCGCTCCCCTCCTCCGGCTCCAGGAAGATCATCCCCCCGTCGATCCGGTCGATTTTTCCCGTGATCGTGGTAAAGGCCTTTTCAGTTTCAGATCGAGGCGTCGCCGCATGCAGCGAGCCGTCAGGCAGCATGAAAAGAGCCGTCCACAGGCCCAATCCGATCGTCATTTTTTTCATGCTCATCGCGCCTCCTTTCTGCTCCGGCATATCCCTTGGAGCATCGATAGGCTTTCGGTTCTCAATTGCCGGGTACGGTCCCGGCCTGTCCAAGCTCTCTAGCCTATCAACTCCGAATCGTCCATTCAATTCGAGAAAATAACCGGAGTC
Organism: Candidatus Manganitrophus noduliformans; assembly: GCF_012184425.1. Classification (NCBI taxonomy): domain Bacteria; kingdom Pseudomonadati; phylum Nitrospirota; class Nitrospiria; order Candidatus Troglogloeales; family Candidatus Manganitrophaceae; genus Candidatus Manganitrophus; species Candidatus Manganitrophus noduliformans. The sequence continues at coordinate 36,385 of NZ_VTOW01000006.1, read as the reverse complement.
AGTCCTCTGGAAAATAGGGTCTAGTCTATTCGGGTAATACCCAAGGGGTGACTATCCATCGATTTCCTCTTTTGGTATTCTGGAAGAGATCGAGAACGGGATATTACCGGGCAGACTATCACGCCCATCTATATGCGCTAAAGGACGTGCCGAATCCGGCCCAGCCCTCGGCCGTCACATTTCGTCAACCTAAACTCATAAGGAGGGACGCTCATGAAAAGAACCTTCCTGCCGATGGGAACCCTTTTCGGATTCTTTTTTCTCATGATCGCAACGGCCGTATCGCCGGCCTGGTCGGCCCCGAAAGGGCCGACGGGTCCGGCCGCATCGGACCTGGAAATCACAACCAGAGTGAAAGCGCTTTTCGACCGGGACAATCATGTCGATCTCAGCGACGTCGACGTGAAGACCGAAAACGGCATTGTGATCCTCAGCGGAACGGTCCTCACCCACTATGAGCGGGGGTACGCGGTGCAAACCGCCGGCGAGATCCCCGTCGTGAAGGAACTCGTTGATCGCATCAAAGTGGTCGCGCCCCTGACCCCGGATATCGCACTGGCGAAGAAAATCAGAGCGGATCTTCTGAAAAACCCGATGGTCAATATTTCGAAGCTCAACGTCACGGTTGAAGATGGATCGGTGAGATTGCAGGGATACGCGCTGTCCGAAAGCCAGAAGAGACAAGCCGGCGATCTGGTGCGGGATCGAAAACAGGTCGCATCGCTTCAAAACGAAATCAAGGTTCTCTCCGAAGAGTGATCCTGAACGACGAGGCCGGCCTTCAGTTCCAAGGCCGGCCTCGCTTTTTCCGACCCGATCTGAACGGGACTACAGATTCACCGCCCGCATTCCCTGCTCGGGATAACGCTCTCCCCACGTGCCGCCGTGCGGGGCCGCTTCATTGATCGAGAGAAGATCTTCCAACGTGATCTCGACATTCAGCGAGGCGATATCCTCCTCCAGATGGGATCGCTTGCGGGTCCCGGGGATGGGGACGATCTCATTCCACTGCGCCAACAGCCACGCCAGCGCCAGCTGCGAAGGGCTCGCCCCTTTTTCAACAGCCAGCTCCTCGATCCGCCGGACGAGGTCGAGGTTGTGCTTGAAGTTCTTTCCCTGAAAGCGGGGCGAGAGGCGCCGGAAATCCCCTTCCTCCAGATCTTCAAAGCGCTTGATCTTTCCGCTCAGGAATCCGCGGCCAAGGGGACTATAGGCGACAAAACCGATCCCAAGCGCGCGGCAGGTCGGAAGGATCTCGTCTTCCGGATCGCGGGTCCAAAGAGAATATTCGGTCTGCAGCGCCGCGATCGGGTGAACGGTCTGCGCCCGGCGGATCGTGCTCGGGGCCGCCTCGGACAGCCCCAGATAGCGGACCTTCCCTTCGCGCACCAGCGCCGCCATCGCGCTGACCGTCTCTTCAATCGGCGTCTCCGGGTCAACCCGATGCTGATAATAGAGATCGATCACCTCCACGTTCAGCCGCCGCAGGCTCGCTTCACACGCCGACCGGACATAGTCCGGCCGACCGTTCACTCCGAGGAAGCTTCCGTCCGGGCCCCGCACATTCCCAAACTTGGTGGCAATGATGACTTGATCGCGCCGTCCCGCAATCGCTTTCCCGACCAAGGTTTCATTGTGTCCTACTCCATACATGTCGGCGGTGTCCAGAAAGTTAATCCCAAGATCAAGCGCCCGGTGAATCGTCTCGATCGATTCTTGATCATCCTTCCGACCATAGAATTCGGACATTCCCATGCAGCCAAGGCCGATGGCCGATACGGTCAGACCCTCTCTCCCCAATTGTCGTTTTTGCATGCCAAGCTCCTTCTCATGGCTGAAAGCAATGATCCTGCTTAGTCGGTTAGATCGATGCTTCATGAAGATCGAAGCGATGGAAAGTCTCTTGAAGGTTCAACCCTGTTTGGCCGCCTCAATGACTTCTTGAATCGCATGAAGAACCAGATCGGGTTGCTGCGCAATAATTCGATGGCCGCTCTTCTCCGCGATGATCTGCTTTCCCTTTGAGGAGCGCTGTGCCAGGGCGGCCTGTTGCGCCTGCCAGATCGGTTCGATCTCCTGCAATAATTCAGGATCGCCCCGCGGTCCGAGCAGGTCGCCGGTGAGGCCGTGGGTCAGGACGCGAAGCGGCAGATCGGGCCGCAGCGGCGGTGCCTCGCGCAGATCGATTTCGCTTCTCTCGAGACTCTTCAGAAAGCATCGCGCCGCATCCCAGGCGGCGGCACGATAGGTCAGCACCGAGCGGATGCTCCCCTCGTCCAGCGGCAGCTTTTTTAGACTGAAAGGATCAAGCAGATGGAGAACTCCTAAGCGGGCGCAAATTTGTCCAAGGGAGACCATCTTCATTACGTGCGCGCTGGCGCGCGGCAACCGCGCAAGCACCTCCCCATCCAGGGCGTCGCTCAGCACCAGCCCGACCACCTCCTCCGGGTACGTTCGCGCGAAGAACTCAATGATCAGTCCCCCGGCGGATCCGCCCACGAGGACATAAGGAGGTTCGATTTCGACGCACCGGAGGAGCGTCCTTAAATCTTCCACGAGCGCACGAACGCTGCGCGGTGCATCGCAGGGATCGCTCCATCCCATCCCCGCCCGATCGTAGGTGCAAGCGCGGGTCGTTTTCGAAATCTCCGACTGGATCGCGAGATAGTCGACCGAGCAGCCGAATCCGGCCGCCTCCAGAAGCACCGTCGGCTTTCCTTCTCCCATCACATGGAGGTGAAGACGGCGTCCCCCTACATCGATCAGTCTGCCGGGGGCCGGATAACGCCGGGCATTGTTTGCGCTCACCCTTGCTTGATAGGCAACCCCCGCCAGAATGGGGACCAGACCCCACATGGCCATTTTTCCCCAACCGGTCAGAGCGCGACGCAGGCTCTCACCGTCGGGACGAATCCGATTCAATTGCCCCCACAAGAGCTTCATCCATCCTTCTTCAAAGGGAGGATGACGAAAGGAGATCGAATGATCGAGAGATTTCACATTCATGGTTAAATTATAGGCAGGCGGGGGCAGGTCAATCAAGAGGAAGAAAAAACAAGATCGGTTTTGTAGAATCAACCCCTTGCTTTTTGGGTTGGAAGTGTAGAACCCCCGGAGCTCTGGGACAGAGTGGTATACCCCATCGGCCCGCGCCAAAAAGGGTTCGACAGGTCGATCAATTCGATTGGTTTCCCTCTCCTAGAAGGGGGACTGCTCTGTATTCCCCTTGATTATCTCCACGATCCCTGCTTATACTCCACTCCATCACCCCTGCATCTTACCCTTCGGCAGTCACTTCGATCGAAAAGGAGAAAACACCGATGAAATACGGAACACTTTTGCTACTGGCGTTGCTCTGGGCGGCTCCCTCCCTCGCGAAGGAGGCGGAACCCGCCTCGGTTCCTCTCTACGACAACCTCGGAAAACATCACCACAAAATCACCACAAAATCTCCTCAAGCCCAGCGTTATTTCGACCAGGGCTTGCGGCTCACCTACGCCTTCAATCATGAGGAGGCGATCGTCTCCTTCATGGAAGGGGCGCGGATCGATCCCGACTGCGCCATGTGTTATTGGGGAGCGGCGTTGGCAATGGGGCCGAACATCAATCTGCCGATGGAGCCGAAGACCGAGCCGTCGGCGCACGAGCTGGTTCAGAATGCGGTCGCCCTCGCCCCGAACGTCTCGGAAGCCGAGCGGGCCTACATCGACGCCCTCTCGAAGCGTTACGCCGCCGAGCCGGGAGAGAGCCGCGCGTCGCGCGATCGGGCCTACGCCGGCGCGATGCGCGAGGTCGCCAAAAAATATCCGAAGGACACCGACGCCGCGACCCTCTTCGCCGAGGCGCTGATGGACTTGCAGCCGTGGGACTATTGGACCTACGAGGGGGAGGCGAAAGGAAACACCGAAGAGATCGTCGAAACGCTCGAGGCGGTGCTCGATAAAAACAAGAATCATCCCGGCGCCTGCCACTACTACATTCACGCCGTCGAAGCCTCCTTCGAGCCGGAACGGGCCCTCCCCTGCGCCAAGCGCCTCGCCAAGCTGATGCCGGGGGCGGGACATCTGGTCCACATGCCGGCCCATGTCTACATCCGGGTCGGGATGTACAAAGAGGCCGAGGAGGCCAATGTCCACGCCATCCACGCCGATGAGAACTTTATCCAGGACCGGAAAGCGCAAGGTTTCTACACGATGGCCTACTACCCGCACAACATTCACTTTCTCTACGCGGCGGCGGCGATGGCCGGAAGGAGTGAGGTGGCGATTCAAGCGGCGCGGGATCTGGTGGAGAAGGTCCCCGATGAATTGGTGCGGGGGGTCCCGCCGCTCGAGATGTTCAAGCCGACCGCTTATTTCGCCCTGACCCGGTTCGGAAAGTGGGAAGAGATTTTGAAGGAGCCGGCCCCGGCGACCGAATTTAAATACACCACCGGCATCTGGCGCTACGCCCGCGGGCGCGCCCTCGCGGCAACCGGGAAAACGGAAGAAGCCCAAGCGGAGCTCGATTCGTTGGCGAAGCTGGCCGAGGAGGTCGGCCCCGATCTGATCATCAGCATCAACTCGGGCCAGGCGCTCCTCCGGATCGCAACCAAAGTCCTCTCCGGAGAGATCGCCGCCGGCGAGGGCCGGACCGACGACGCGGTCAAGGCGCTCAACGAAGCGGTCGAGATCGAGGACCGCCTCGTCTACGAGGAGCCGCCCCCCTGGTATCAGCCGGTCCGCCAGAATCTCGGCGCGGTCCTCCTGGCGGCGGAGCGCCCGGCGGAGGCCGAGCAGGTCTATCTGGAAGATCTGAAGCGCAATCCGAACAACGGCTGGTCGTTCTACGGCCTGATGAAAAGCCGCAAGGCCCAAGGGAAAAAGGAAAAAGCGGCCTCGGCGAAGCGGCGGTTCGAGAAGGCGTGGCAGCGGGCCGACGTCAGACTCACCGCCTCGCGATTCTAATCGCATCTCTTCCCAAGACAGACCGCCGCCGGGTCGCCGACGACTCCGGCGGCGGATTGTTTTTTATCCCCGCGCATCCCTCTTCCGTCTTGATCTTTGTCGAAAGAATCGTTAGGATAGCAGCCGAAACAGATTCCGAAAGGTCATCAGAATGGAAATCTTTGAACCCTATCCGGCGTTTCGGTGGATCGTGGCGCTCCTCTTCGCCGGCTATCTTCTATACGACCTGATCGAACTGAGGGCCTGGTACCGCGCGCTCCCGCGGATGGTCCAGCGGATCGTCTTCTTAAAGCTTCTTCAACTTCGTTCCCGCGCATTGAAGGTGGAGCTGTCACTGATCGTGATCCTCTTTTTTGTTCAGGGCTGGCTCACGGTCCTTTTGTTGAAAGGGTAGTCGTCGATGGCATGGCAAGTCTGGATCAATATCGGAAAGGTCCTCAGCCCTTTTGTGACCGCGCGGATGGCGGAAAGGGTCCGGGAGAAAACCGATCTGTACATCGATCGGAAGCGGAATGAATTTGTCTCCCACGCCCGCACCGAGGCGGACCGATTCGCGGCGGAGCAGATGCTCCTGATCGAAGCGAAGGTCGACGCCAAGATCGATGAGATCGAGCGGCGGTTCGACGCATTGATCGAAAAAGAAATCCGCGCCAAACTCCGCATCTTGATCCTCACCCTCGCCGCCGTCATCCTGATGAGCCTTTTCTCGCTGGGATACCTTTATTTAAAACGGAGGATGGGGCTCTAAAGAACAATCGTGGAATGAGGAATTCGGAATGAAAAACAAACGGAGCGACACCCCTTGATCCGAACCTACGAAGAGCTCCTCCGCACCGCCGACGCCTTCACCGATTCCCGCACACTGATCGCCGGGGTGGAGCTCGACCTCTTTACCCATATCGGGAAGAAACCGGCGACGGCGAAGGAGATCGCCCGCAGGGCGGATGCCTCCCCGGAAGGGGTGGAATTCCTCCTCAACGCCTTGACCGGGATGGGCCTCCTCGCCAAGTCGGGCGAACGCTATCGTAACACCCCCCTCAGCCGAACCTACCTCGACACCGCCAGCATCCAATCGATCACCAATTTCATCTGGCTCGCCGGCCAGCATTGGGACGACTGGATCGGTCTGGCCGACGCCGTCCGAAAAGGCCGCCGGCCGAAGAAACGTTCCCCGCCCGACAATCCGGCCTTCCGCAGACATTTTTCCAAAGCCCTTCACGAGCGAAGCTTCTACCTTGCTCCGAAGATCCTCCGCCCCATCGATCTGCGCGGCGCCCGGACCCTCCTCGACCTCGGGGGAGGGGCCGGCTCGTACGCTTTCGCCCTGCTGGTCAAATATCCCGAACTTCACGCCACCATCTTCGACCGCCCGGCGGCGGTCAAAGTCGCCCTTGCCGAAGCAAAGCGCGCGGACCTCTCGGAACAGGTCGACGTCATCGGGGGGGATCTCTTCACCGACGACTACGGCGGGCCGTATGACGTGATCTTCTACTCCAATGTGGTCCATATCTACTCCCCCGAAGAAAACCGCCGGGTTTTGAAAAAAATCAAAAAGGCATTAAAACCGGGCGGCCGGCTCATCATCGTCGAATATTTTCTCGACAAAGACCAGGCCCATCCCCCCGACGTCTCCTCCTTTAACCTGATGATGCTTCTCTTCACTGAACGCGGCCGCTGCTACACCTGGCAGGAGGCGACGGCCTGGCTGAAGCGCGCCGGCTTTTCGCGCTTCCGCCGGACGCGGGTCGATGGGAAGATCGGAATTCTGGAGGCGACCTTGAAAACCGCTCGGAGAAAAAAACCTTCCCCTCGGCGTCGGTAGGCGGCTTCAACCGTTCAACGCACAATTAAATAGTTGTAAACCGCGCTCCCGCTATTTTAGAATAAAGTGTCGTCTTTGATGGGTATTTCATCGCTCGCCCTGAACCGCCCGCCCGCTGTGTAAGTCCTCAATGAGGACCGGCTTATGAACCGGCTGAATCAGGCCATTCTCTTTTTGCTTCTCTTTTTATCGATGGCCGCCTGTATCGAGTACCCCAACAAACATAGAGAGACCCCCGGCGTGAGAACCAATCCGATCTTCTCCCTCCAAGATCCCGGTCCGCCCTACCAGGCGATTCAGCGGACCGTTTTTCATCAGGACGACGGTTACATCGTTGAAGAAGTTCACCTCGGCGCCATGACGGTCCGCGTCTGGCAGCCGGAGGGGAATGGACCCTTTCCGGCGATCCTCCTGCTCCCCGGCATCTGGGGCGACCGCATCATTTCAGGTTTTGCGCAAGAGCTCGTCAAAAAGGGATTCATTTGTTTGCAGTTCAGCAGCCAACGCTACCTGACCGGCCTCCGCAGCGCCGCGGTGAGGCTCGACACCCTCGCGGAGCTGATCCGGCTGCAGGTGGCGGAGGCGGCGCAGCTTGTCGATTGGCTCTCCCGCCAGCCCTCCGTCGATGCAAAACGGATCGGCCTCCTCGGCATCAGTCTCGGCGCGATTGTCGGCGCCCTTCTTACGGAAGCCGACGGTCAGATCGAAGCGACGGCCTATCTCCTCGGCGGGGGAAATCTTCCCGAGATCATGGCCTCCCCACAAGGATATGTCAAAGGAAGAATTCGGGACCGGATCATGCTCGCGAACGGGTGGAGCGCCGAGGAATTCAAACGGGAAGCGATCACCGCGCTGAAACCGGTCGACCCGCTCACCTATGCAGGGCGGCTCGACCCGGAGCGGATCTTGATGGTCAATGGCCGCTTCGACAAGGTGATCCCTCATACGAACGCCCGAGAACTTTGGAAGGCATTGGGACAGCCCGACTGGATCGTCCTCCCCGCCGGACACTACACCGCTTCACTTTTCGACCGCTACATTCGGTACCGGGTCGCCCGGCATTTTCTGGAAAAATTGACTCCGCAGCAGTCCTTAACTCAAAAATGATTCCGCCAACCGCACTGAAATAAGGAGATCGATATGAGCGTGCATGTCTACGGCTTGGGTCACATTGCAATCGAAGTGGATGACTTGGAGAAGGGGATCGCTTTCTACCAGGATGTCTTCAATCTCGAAAAACTCGATGATGGGGAAGGAGACGCTTTTTTCAAGCTCGGCGAGCATCAGTTCTTGGCTATGTTCGAGGTCGACGAGGTGAAGCCCGACCGGACGCGGCATTTTGCCCTCATCGTGCGGGACGACAAACAGGTGATGGAAGTCCGCGAAAAAGTCGGTAAAAAATATGGGCTCACGCTGGAACCGCGGTTCCGTTGCGACTTCCGCGACCCATTCGGCAACCGGATTCAGGTGATTGATTTGCACGACGAGTCGATGGTGTGGCTGCTGCCGTATCAAGAAGTACAGAAGACGGGGATCACATTTTCCGATTAAAGTTTCCCTTCAAACTCCCGTCCCTTTCAACACCGTGAACCGATACTCCAGCACGTTACTTTTACGCCCCGCGTGATCTTGCACGAAGACCTCGAAGCGGTGGGTCTGCCTGGCCGCCCGAGGCGGGACCCCGCTGTGCCCGATGTAGATCCCATCCCCCTTCTTCACATCCCCTTCCAAGCCGTCGTCTCGAAGAGGGATGTCGAGCTCTTCACGTCCCTCCCTCAACTGATGAAGCAGCGGGACAATACCGCCCCGGCTCGCGATCCGAAGCGAGATCGTGTAGATGCTCCCGGCGGGGCCGGACGCGGGCGAGATGTTGAGATCGGAAATGACGGGGCTGGGAGGCTCCAGGATGGAGATGAGGGATAGATTCAGCGCCATCAGGGGGATAAAGATCGAGGTCATCCGATTGAACATCACCTTTCTCCGTGGAACGAACCAAATCCGAAGCGCGACCCGGCAGGCAGGAAACCACGGCATGATACTGCGATGCGGAGAGAAAGTCAATTTTGGGATGAAGAAACAGAACCCGGTTCTACATCAAATACCGAACGCCCACCGAAATCGGCATCGCGCGGAACGACTCCCCCGCTTCATCGGGGATACCGTGATCCTCATATTTTATCTCGAAGAAAAGGAGAACATTCGTGTAGGTGAGGACATCGGCGCCGACGCCGAAGGAGAAGGCGAACTTCCGGCTCCGATCGGCGATCGGTTCGGCGTTGAAGTCCGCCCCGTTGAATTGCGTGAAACCGACATCGGCCCGCAGGTAAGGATCGATGCCGGCCGCCTCTTGCGGAAGGGCCGGACCGAAAAGATATCCCTTCACCCCCAGATAAACCGAGAGCAGCTCCTGATCGTTAAACCGCCCGTCGACGGTCCCCGCAGGGGTCTCCAGCGAAATCTCTTTCGCCCGGTAGAGATGGTAGGCCCCTCCAACGTAGACGGCGACACGACGGGTGGCGCGATAGCTCAATTCGAGCGCCACCACGGAGCCCACCTCATAGAGGTCCGACCAATCCAATCCCGGCTCTTCCTCTCCGATCGGAAGACTGTACCGAAAGGCGGCCGAGAGATCGAACTTCTTCCGTTCCTTCTCTTCCGCCAGGGCCTGGCCGGAAAGGAGAAAAAAAATGAGAGCCACGCCGATGACCGCTTTCCACACCCTCCGAATTCGAATCATCCCAGCACGCGCTCCCTGCCCCGTATGTACCCTGAATGAACCGCAAAACAAATTCATCATAAACGAAACAACAGGACGAATGCAATTTCTGCAGAAAGAAAACGCGGGGTGAAAAAGACGGAACCGATTCAGTCCCCCAGGGTTACGATAGGGATAGAAGCGGTACGATCCTGCATCAGACAATTTCGTCACTTTCACCTTGACGCCTTAGGGAACATTTGCTAATCTTCTTCCCGTCCATCCCCTGTCTGAATTCTCACCTTTAGTGTAGGAAGGCCGCCATGACGGATGACCAGTGCGCATCAAAACGGGTCCCCTTCATTACAGATATCGACATTGTCGGTGTTGGGAAGCGGCGCACCATGGACCTGAGCATCGGCGGGATGTACATTGAAATGGTGGCCGATTTTCAGACCGGAGCCGAATTCGAGCTTCGCTTCAAACTGGCCGACGCCGACCCGGACGAAATCCGCGTCCGCGCCCGCGTCCTCTACATTCATCCCGGCATCGGCGCCGGCGTCTCGTTCCTCAATCTCTCCGTCCAAAACGAAGAAAAAATCCGGAAGTGGATCGACCGGGGTTCGAATTAACCGACCCCTCAGAAAAGAACGCTGCCGGAGACAAAAAAGGTCAGCACCTGGGATTTCACGTCAAAGTGCTCTCCGGTGGTTGCATCTTTGGTCTTTCCCTTCCCCAGCGCGTAGCGCATCCCCACATCGAACGTAGAAAGTTCATCGATGTAGCCGGCGCCGAGGGTCGCCCCGTACGAATCGACCCGGTCATCCTGCACCGTTGGACGATCATTCAGACGGGGCGCGGCGCTTCGATTCGTATAGAGGCCGAACCGGATCGGGAATTTCGGCCGGATCACTTCTTCAAACCCGAACGCCGCATTCCAAACCGGGCGGATGTCGATCTCCCTCGATGAAACAGAATAACCGGCGGAACCGTAGTAGGAGAGATCAAAGGAGAATGTCCGGCCCAAGGACGGATGAAGCGCCAGACCGAGGGTGGCGCCGGGCGGGCGCCGGGCCGACTGGCTTGTTTCGCTTTGTGAAAAACTGTTCGTAAAAATACCGGATGTCGCATCAAACGAATATTCCTGATTGTCCGTCTTGATCGTCTGGTCCAAAGGAACCGGCGCCCGCAGGAGCAGGCCGACGGCGTAGCGCTCCGAAGGCTTGGCCAAGAAACCGATCTGCCCCAGCAGACCGTGCGTCGTCGTGCTTGTCCGGCTGAACTGCCCTACCTGGCTCTGCCCGCTCGCTCCGCCGAAAAAGAGGGTCGTCTCTCGAAGGGCTTCACCATACCAATAATAGAGGGTTGCACCGACCATCAAGGTCGGCGTGATCCGGTACGCCAGCGACGGGCCGATGAGATAAACACGGTCTTTGATTCTGGAGTCGATCAATCCGACATCGAAGAACTGGCCCGGCAACAGTTCCACATTTCTGAAGTTCGTCGTTGAGATCACATCAAGGTTGCTCGGGACGATTGCGGAAAAAGCAAGCCGATACTCCCCCAACGACTGGACGACCGACCAGGCGGAAGGATAAAATGCGTTCGATCGGAAGGTGAGATCCTGCTCGAAGAGGCGCTTTTCAAGGGTGTACGTCTGGATATCGAGGCCGTTGGCGGAGATCGACATGCTGGGGGTCGTGATCTGGCCCAGCCCCGCCGGGTTGAAGTAGGCCGCGGACCCGTCTTCCGCGACGCCGGTGTAGGCCCCGCCCATCTGGGCGCTCCGTCCGCCGATCATCACATCAGAATAGGTGTATACGCCGGCCATCGCCGGAGAAACAAACCCGAAGACTAAAACCGCAAAACAAACGGCCAACGCCTTCCAAACCGTCCGCATTCCGACCTCCCCTCAATCAAAAACAAGGTGAAAGACAAGGGAGAGCATGATCTCCCTCCGACATCAAAATATTCCTTTTAAGTTTACTCTATTTTAGAATAATGTCAGCTTCTCGGGGAAAAATGTCAAGACGGAGGAACACCGTTGACACCTTCCCCCCGTCCATGGCAGACTATCGATCAGCTTTTCATCAGGGATCGTCATTTAAAATGAATCATTACTTAGACAGGGGGATACAATGAACCACTTTCGAGCGAATCTCAGATGGGTTTTCATCCTCATGATCGGCGCCATCGGGTGGATGGGAATGATGTCCGAATCGGCCGCCGACACCGCGCCGGGGACCGCGACCGATCCGGCGGAAGTCGAAAAGTATGTGAAGGCGCGGATCGATCTGGGGGAATCGATGCGGGATTATTTCCGCCGGCGGGGAGCGCCGCGATTCGGCGATCCGGAGGGAGGGGGCCCCTCGATGGAAGAATTGCAAAAAATGGAAGAGGAGATCAATGCGGAGGTGGCGAAGGTGCTCGCCAAACATGATCTCACGATCGCAGAGTACCAGAAGCGAAGCCCGGAGGTCTTTGCGGACAAAGAAGCCGTAAACCGATTCTTATCGGAGCATCCCGACTTAAAGCAACGCTACGAAGCCCTGCCGCCGAGCCCGCGGCGAGGGAGATAGCCGCTTAGATCCATATTCCCAATTCAAAACAAATCAGCTCAGGATGCAGACAACGCCCACTCATCGGTGGGCGTTGTCGTTTCTTGGACTCCAAGCATATTTATTAACATCCCTACATTCCATTCCGGCACCGCTTTGGGGCTTCTCTTGACCCGCCTTCGCCTCAAACATTACCATGGATGTATAGGGTATTTGCGACGGGGGGAGGTTTCAACCTCAGAGGAGCAAGGTCGTGATGAAGAAAATGCGCGGGATTTTGTTTTTTGTATTTGTGACGGGGATCTTTTTTATTCAGGCCGATCTAGGATGGGGTGAAAAACCCTCCGAAAAGAAAAACTCCCCGGCGGCAGCCGAAGAAAAACCGAAAAGCGGGGACCGGCAGGAAACGGCGGCCGAGTGTCCACCCGGGTTAAGCGGGGAATTGCCGTCGAGCCGGGACCAGGCGGCGGGGTTGGACGGGACAGCGAATCTCGGCCGACGAGATCAAGCGGTGGGGAATGACAGCCCGCTCACCAAAAATTCCAATGAAGAGATCGACGCCGGACACGTTCCCTGCCCGCCGGCCAGCAGCGACAAGGGGGGGGCCGAGGCGGGGAAAAACGGCAACGGGTCGAAACAACCCGACAACAACTCAAAATAGAAACGCTGCAAAACAATAAATAGAGGCCGGTGCATCTTGCACCGGCCTCGCTCCTAAATATTAAACTTCAATCCGATACGGGAGAAAAACGGTGAAGGTCGATCCATCGCCGTATTGACTCTCGACCTGGATATCCCCCTGAAGATGAGCGACCAGCTCTTTGACGATGGTCAAGCCGAGGCCGACCCCGCCATACTCCCGGGTCATATCGCCGTCGGCTTGGTAGAAGGGGTCGAAGATCTTCGAGAGCTGCTCCGGCGGAATCCCAATTCCCGTATCCTCGATGACCATTTCGATCCCCTTTTTTTCGGGCCGGTTTTCAACCCGGAGGGTAATCTTTCCATTCTGTGTAAACTTAACCGCGTTGGAGAGAAGGTTGATCAGAATTTGCTTGACCTTGAACCCGTCGGTCTGCAAAGGGCCGATGCCGGGGGCGAATTTCACTTGCAGCGCGAGCGATTTCCCCGTGAGAAGCGGCTTCACCGCGGTGAGAGCCTCCTCGACCAGGGGGCGAAGGCGAACGGAATCGACCTCCAGAGAGAGCTTTCCCGATTCGATCCGCGAAAGATTCAAGATGTCATTAACCAAAATTAAGAGCTCCTTCGCGTTCCGGGAGACCGCTTCGAGCGACGTGCGCTGCGCCTCATCGAGGGAACCATACGTTCCCCCGAGCAGAAGATAGGTATAACCGATAATGCTGTTCAGCGGGGTTCTCAACTCATGAGAGACATTGGAGACGAAATACGATTTCAACCGGCTCGCTTCCTGTGCTTCGAGCGTCTTGCGCTTCAGCTCCTCCTCCGCCCGCTTGCGCTCGCTGATGTTCGTCAGCGTCACGACGCAGCCGATCCGCCGGCTTCCGGCTCCGAAGAGGACGCCGGCACTCACCAGCAGATCGAACCGCTCTCCGTCTTCTTTTTCAAAGCGCGCCTCGACCCCCTGGATGGCCTCCCCCTTCAGAACCGATGCGATCGAGAAGGGGCGGCCCTGATCGCCGCCGGGCGCTTCGGAAATCACCGCCGATCCTTTCGGAGACAAATAGAGGGGAAAAACCGCATCGAACGGCTGGAAGATCGGATTTTTATCGCAAAGGCGATGGGCCATCCGGCTGGCGCGGATGATCCGGCCCCCTTCGTCGCAGACGACAATCGCCTCCGCCGCCTGCTCCAGGATCGACCGGGCCAGCTTCTCGGCGGCAACGATCTCCTCGTTCCGTTTCTGCTCGGTGAGATCGGTGATGACCAGACCGATCCGGCAAACCTGATCGAGCTCGATGGTGTTCACCGTGACGTACGCCGGCAGCAGATTCCCCCCCCCGGTTTTTAACGCGATCTCCCCCTTTCGGGTTCCTTTCCTCCCCTCCCGGATGAGCGCTTCGAAGGTCGCCTGGTCCTTCGGCCCGATAAACGGCAGAATCGAATGGCCGATCAGTTTCTCCAGCGGGGTCTTCAGCATCTTCGCAAAACATCGATTTGCGTAGAGGAGGGTGCCGTCGTCCGCCAGAACCGAAGCCGCCTCATCCATCGCTTCGATCAGAACCCGGTAGGTATGGTCGGCTCCCTTCAAGGTAAAGATTTGGGGCCCCTCCGCCCCCTCGACAATCAGGGCATCGACCTCTCCTTTGCGGATCGCGCGGAGGGTCTCTTCCGCCTCTTCAAGCCGCGCGCGAAGCTCCGCCACCTGTTCAGCCAGCTCTTTCTTGGTCGCCTCCCGCCGCATGCCGCCGATCTGCGCTAAGCCGTTATTCCCAGCCCCAAGAGAACCCGCCCTTGGCTGGAGAGATCGCCGACGAGTCTCCTGGGCGGAAGGGGGGACCGTTTGATCAGTGTCGGGACCGCGATGATCCCTTCCTTTTTCGCCAAAGAGGGCTGCTGGTAGAGATCGTAGATTTCCAGATTGTATCTCCCTTTCAGATGTGTTTCGCATATCTCCCTGATGTTCATGATGGCCCGCGTCGACTGAGGCGTGGCCCCCGTCACGAAGAGCCGGAGTTGATATTTTTCAACGGAAAGATTTTCCATCATAGAAGCAGCGGCATTCGTTTTTTTACTGACTCTCTTCACTCTAACGTTCTCTCATGAATAGGGCGGAGGTCGAGCCCGACGAGAACCCGCTCCGCGTTCGACAAATCGCCGATGATTTTTTTAACAGGCGGGGGGAGCTTTCGAACCAGCGTCGGCGTCGCTAAGATCTGGTCTCCTCGCGCGAGTTGCGGTTGCTTCAATAAATCGATGACTTCGATCCGATACTTTCCATCCAAATGGGCTTCACAGATCTTTTTTAAATTGGCCAAGGCGGTCATCGACTTGGCGGTCAGACCGGCGACATAAAGACGCAATTCCCAGAGGGGCTCCATCGATTTGTTTTTTTTATCCCCTGTTTTTCTCCGTGCCATCGCGTCTCAGCTTCTCGATTTTTCCGCCTTGATCCCGTTCGAGGAAGGATCGGCCTTGCGGCTCCGGGCGAGAGCCGCCCGATCCGCCAGAACTTGCTGGAACCGCTGATGCTCCTCTTCCGACAGCCGGCGCAACTCCTGCTCCTCCGCGTCCAGTTCGGCCTGAAGGGCCGAGATCTGCGTTTCAAGCCCTCTCCGTTTCCGAAGAGCATCGCGCCGCTTCCGCTCGACTTCCTGGCGCTGCGCCAGAAGGGCCGACCGCTCCCGCGACTCCTGCGCGATCCGGGCCGAGCCGGTCAGCACCCCTGTCGGTCCAAGATAGACGTCGAGAAGTTTGATCCCCCGATTGCTGAAATAGAACTCCCGGATCTGATTCGAGTGGGCCATCCCGCGCGACTTCAAGACCTCGACCACCCGGTTCCGCTCCCCCCCGCTCTCCATATCGCGAAGCAAAATCCAGGTATCGATCAAGGAAGAGATGCCGACCTCCGATTGCGCGACAACATGCCCCCCGCCGATCAAACTGGTGAAGAGGGTCGTGATCCCCTTCGCCTTTAAAAAGCCGATCAGCCGGGTCAACATCAGTTGGACTTCCATCGTCTGCCCGACCGTGGTCAGGTTGGTGATCGGGTCGATGACGACGGCGATCGGCGCGAACTCCTGAATCATTTTATGGACGCTGACGAGGTGCCGCTCCAAGCCGGAGAGGGTCGGTCGGACCGCATTGAACTTCAGATCTCCTTTTTTTACCCAGACGCCGAGATTTAACCCGATCGATCGCATATTGCGGAGAATCTGAGCGACCGATTCCTCAAAGGTGAAGTAAATACACCGCTCTCCCCGGCGGCAGACGGCGCTGGCGAAATGGGCCGCCATACTCGTCTTTCCGGTGCCGGCCGTCCCCGAGATCAGGACGGTGCTTCCCCGGAAGTAGCCCTCGCCGTCCAGCATCTCATCCAATCCGGCAATACCGGTTGAAATCCGATCCATCGGAGCAGGATGGTCTAAGAGGGAGGAGGTAATCGGAAGGACCGAGATCCCCTTCTCTTCGATGAGGAAGGGGTATTCATTCGTCCCGTGCTCCGAGCCGCGGTACTTCACCACCCGCAGCCTTCGCGTGGAGAGCTCGTCTTTGACCCGATGATCGAGGAGGATCACGCAATCGGAAACATACTCTTCCAGTCCCTGCCGCGTAAATGCGGCCCCGTTCTGCTCCGCAGTCACAACGGCGGTCACCCCTTTGTCCTTTAACCACCGGAAGAGGCGCCGGATTTCCGATCGAAGGACCGCGGCGTTGCTCAGTCCGGCAAAAAGGGTTTCCATGGTGTCGATGACCACCCGCTTGGCCCCGGCCGCTTGGATCGCCTCTTCTAACCGGACAAAGAGCCCGCCGAGGTCATACTCCCCGATCTCTTCGATCTCGCTCCGTTCGACGTGAACATAGTCGAGGACGATTTTCTTTTTCGCGATCAGGCCGGCCAGATCAAATCCGATCGAAGCGACATTCTGAATTATTTCCTCGGGACGCTCCTCGAAAGAGACGTAGACGCCCGGTTCATCGTAATGGACCGCTCCCTTGACCAAAAACTGCGTCGCCATCAGCGATTTACCGCATCCCGGACCGCCGCAAATCAAGGTGAGACGGCCCTTGGGGAATCCACCGGCGGTAATTTCATCCAGGCCTTTTATTCCCGTGGGAGACTTCTTAAATAGATTTTGCGATGGGCTCGCTTTTACCTTCAATACGGACGATTCTCCTCCTTTCCCAATGGCTGATTCGGAACCCATCCGACGCTTATCCTGACTGTAGGCGCGGAAACATCGCGCAAAGGCAATAAAAAACCCGCGATACGATCAATGAACGATCCATCGTTCCCAGTGTTCCGGCATGTTTTCATGAGCAGGAGGAATTCTCTTTTCAGATATGCTTCGTATCAACGTTCAGGATCAATATAAAAATTATATACAAGGCGATTTATCGGTTTCAATACCTTGTAAAAACTTTTTTCAACTTATAACAGCGCTTGCACTCTGAGGGGAAATCGGTTAATTTGCAAGGGACAAGTCATCGAAAACGGAGCGACCCAGCCTCTGCAACGAATACACAAGGAGATGCGCGAATGGACTATGTTGGATTGGGACGAACCGGGCTCAAGGTCAGCCGTCTTTGCCTCGGCACGATGAACTTTGGACCGGAGACGAGTGAGCAGGAAAGCTTCGCCATCATGGACAAGGCGTTGGAGCTCGGGATCAATTTTTTTGATACCGCCAACGTCTACGGTTGGAAGCGCGGCGAAGGGTGGACGGAGCAGATCATCGGCCGCTGGCTCGCGCAAGGCGGCGGCCGCCGCGACCAGATCGTCCTGGCGACGAAGGTCTACGGCCGGATGGGGGAGTTGGAGAACGAGCGGCGGCTCTCCGCCTATCACATCCGGCGGGCCTGCGAGGAGAGCCTGCGGCGGCTGCAGACCGACCACATCGATCTCTACCAGATGCATCACATCGACCCGGAAACCCCTTGGGAAGAGATCTGGCAGGCGATGGAGATCTTGGTGCAGCAGGGAAAGGTGATCTACGTCGGAAGCAGCAACTTCCCCGCCTGGCAGATCGCCACCGCAAATCAGCTCGCCGCGCGGCGCCACTTCATGGGACTCGTCAGCGAGCAGAGCATCTACAGCCTGCAAACAAGAACGATCGAGTTGGAAGTCATCCCCGTCTGCCGCGCCTACGGCCTTGGACTGATTCCTTACAGTCCCCTCGCCGGCGGTCTCCTGGCCGGGGCCCTCGCAAAGCCGACCGAAGGGCGGCGGAGCACGGAGGAGTTCCAGTCCGAGGTCGAAAAACATCGCGCCCAGTTGACGCAGTATGAAGATCTCTGCAAACAGATCGGCGAATCGCCGTCGACGGTCGCCCTCGCCTGGGTCCTCTCCAATCCGGTCGTTACCGCCCCGATCATCGGCCCCCGGACCCTGGCGCAGCTGACCGACAGCCTCCGCGCGCTCGAGATCACCCTCGACGAACAGCTCCTCCGGCAGTTGGATAAAATCTGGCCCGGCCCCCGGGGAGAGGCGCCGGAAGCCTACGCCTGGTAGAAATTGAAATCGAACGCCGCGCGGTGACCCTTTGGATTTTAACATCTAGGTTCTCCTTCACTTCTCATGTTATAATCCGATCCGGCAGAAACCCCCTTCCTCGGAGGCCGCCATGATCCCCAGCCTGATCCTCTGGTTCACCCTGTTTACCTTGCGCCCCTCGACGCGCCCCATTCAAGCCCCGGATCCCTCTCCCGAAGCGCAAGAGATCGCGTCGGTCATCCGGCAGCAGCTCGACGCGTTCACGTTCAACAATTATGAGGAAGCCTACCGCCTCGTGTCCAAAAAGACCAAAGACCGGCTCTCACTCGACCAGTACGCGCAGATGGTCCGCGCCGAGTATCCGGAAATCACCAAGTCGCTCAGTGTGTCGCTCGGTGAGATCCGCTTCGCCCCCGATCCGACCCACGCGACCGCCCGGGTCGAGATCACCGGGTTCAATCATAAAAAAGTCACGGCGGAATATCAAATGATCCGGGAAGAGGAAGGGTGGCGAGTGGACGGCATCACGATCACCACCCTTCGGGCAAGGGGGCCGATCGGGTGGGGATAAGAGCCCTGATCCTTCCCGGGATGATGATGCTCCTTTCTCTTCTCCTCGGCTGCACCGCAGGGGGCCCCCTCCACGGATCGAACGGAGCGGCCGCTCTCACCGAACCGGCCGCTCCCCCGGCCGATCGAAAGGAAACGCTGGCGCAGATCGCGTCGGTCATCCGGCAACAACTCGACGCCTTTAAGCGGGACGACTACAGCGGCGCCTATACCTTCGTCTCCAAGGCCTTCCAAAAGAAATTCCCGCGGGACCTCTTTGAGGCGAGGATTCGCGCCCGCTTTAAGGAGATCGCCCGGCCGGCGCAGGTCCTCTTCCGAAGGCTTCATTTCCGCCCGGGCGACACCCGCGCCGCGCTGGAGGTCGATGTCGCCGGGGCAAACGCCCGGCTCGCCGCGGTCGAGTACCGGATGGTTTTCGAGGAGGGGAGTTGGAAAATCGACGGGCTGGAACCGCTCGATCCCTTCCGGGCTTTATAGCGGGGCGGCGATGACCCGATTCGGCATCATTTCCGACACACATGGCCGGCTCGATCCGGCGGCGCTGAAGCATTTCGAAAAGGTCGACCGAATTCTTCACGCCGGCGACATCGGAAGCGAGGAGGTCCTCTCGGCCCTGGAGAAGATCGCGCCGGTCACGGCGATTCGGGGAAACAATGATCTCGGCACACCGCTCGAACGCCTCCCCGATGTGGATCGGATCGAGCTCGACGGAAGAGAAATCCTGCTGATTCACAATGTCAAAGATTACTGGAAGCCGGCCGGTGAAATGAAAGAGCGGCTGAAAGGGGCCGATCCCGATCTGGTGATCTCCGGCCACAGCCACAAGGGAATCATCGAGCAGAAGGACGGGATGATCTACTTCAATCCGGGCGGCGCCGGACCGAAGCGGTTCTCGCTGAAGCGATCGATCGGTTTGATGGCGTGGAGCAAGGAGGCGGTTCGGTTGAAGCTGATTTTTCTGGAGGAAGGACGGCCGACCTCACGATCGTTTGCGTTCGACGATCAATAATCAAACCCCTTCGCCTCGGCGATAAAGCCGGACGCGTTCCGATGCCCCCCGCCGCCGTGGCGCTTGGCGATCTCCGAAACGTCGATTCCCCCCTCGCGGGAGCGAAGAGCGACCGATCGTTTTCCGTCCGCGCGGGTAAACCAGGCGATCCCGAAGGGACGGCCCTCCGCCAGCTTCCCCGCCACTTCCGAAAGAAGGGCGGAGGTATTGACCGCGAGGACCTTGTGGCCGTCGAATTCGATTTCCCGCGCCAGCCGGACGAGCGCCCGGACCAGCTGGTCCTCGTAGCGGGCGATCGCCTTTCCCTCCGCCACCAATTCGAGCACGTCCCGTTTTGCGAGCGCGTCCCAAACGTCGAGCTTTCTCGGGTAGGAGCGAAGGGCCGCGTTTACTTCACGGGAGTGAGGCAGCGCCCAGCGCCAGAGGTCCCGATCTTCCGTATAGGCGACCAGCCAGGGAGGGGGCTCATCCTTCTTAAAATATTCCCACGCCATCTGTCCCCCCGATTTCTCCATATCGAACCGGCAAAACGGCAGATCGGAGAGAACTTCCGCGTGGGTTTTATGGTGATCGAGGACGACGAGCGAAGCGGCCCTTTCCTTCATCGCCAGAAGCGCTTCGCGCGGGTAGGCGAAATCGAAGATCATCACGTCGCGCCCCGTGGCGTCGGGCGGGCCATGCTCATAGTCGACCGGGCGAAACTCGGCGTCGATTCCGAGTTGATGCACCACCCAGGCGGCGGAAAAACCGTCCGCGCATCCGGCATGGTACAACACAAGGGGCTTTTGGGACATTCGCTTCGCTCCTCTTCAGCCTTGCTTCAGTCGGCCGGGGGACCTTCCATCGGATAGGCGATCGCCAGGTCGGGATCGATCCCGCGCCGCTTCGCCATCTCGCGCCCCATCGCAACCATCTGCGATGCGGTCAGGACACGGGCGGCGACCGAAAAAACCTCCCGATCCTCAACCTCCATATGCTTTTCATACGATCCCTGCAGCGGCGGAAGCAGCGCCAGCAGCCGCTTCCCTTCATGAGGGAGGAGTTGCCCTTCCATCAGCCACCGTTCGACAAGCTGTTCAGCCTCAGATTGGATCTTTTGGATCGTCCGATGCTCCGCCGCCAGCGCATCCAGCGTCGGCCGCAACGCGACCGCGGACGGAGCGGTTGATTCCTTCAACCTCGGAAAAAGCGACTGCTCCTCATCTTCGGTATGCTTCGGGGCCGCCTCCCGGAAGTAGCGGAGAAACGCTTCGAGCGCCTCCCGATCGGCCCGGTGAAGCGCCCCCCATTGCCGCCGGATCGCCACGGTCGCCAGCACTTTCAGAAAGTGCGCGATCCGGTCGTGGCAACCGCGAAGCCATCCCAATGGATTGGTGAATGTAACCTCGGGCCCTCGCCCGATGGTAATCGGCATGATTCCGTCTCCGTGATGACCATTTAATTTTATTCTAACATAAGCCCGTTCCGAAACCGACAGTTGAATTCTCTCCTCTCATTTGGCTATCCTGAGGAAAGCCCCTCACCTCAATCCCAGGAGGACCGACCATGCCGACCATCGTCGAACCATCCGCCCCCACGACCCTCTCGGCCGCCGACCTTAGACCCCGCGGCCGCGTTCAGCCAAGCCCCGCCACCTGGCGCGACCAGACCCTTTACTTTTTTCTCCCCGATCGCTTCAGCGACGGGCATGAAGAAGAACGCCCCTTATTCGATTGGAAACGTCCCGATCAACATGCCGCCGCCGATCGGCGACTCTGGCAGGAATCGGGAAGGCGATTCCAGGGAGGCACCCTCAAGGGGATTGCCGGCAAACTCGATTACTTGAAAGAGCTCGGCGTCACCACCCTCTGGATCGGCCCGATCTGGCGCCAGCGGCCCGATCTGGAGACCTATCACGGCTACGGGATTCAGAACTTTCTCGATATCGATCCCCGATTCGGGACCCTTCAGGAGCTGAGGGATCTGGTCGACGCCGCCCACGACCGCGAGATGTACATTCTCCTCGATATCATCTACAACCACTCCGGCAACAACTGGTTCTACGATGAGGGGGGCCGGCCGAAGAGCGACCTCCCCTACCGCTATGCGCCACCGTATCCGATGCACGGCTGGCGATCCGGAACCGGCGCCAGCATTCCCGATATCCTCTCGCTCGACGACGGGGTCTGGCCGAAGGAGTTTCAAAACAGCGATTGGTACACCCGCGCCGGGCGGATCGGGCGGTGGGATCCGGAGCCGTGGGAAGATCCGCTCCATCCCGAAAATGAATTCCGCCGGGGCGACTTCTTCGATCTCAAAGATATCAACCTGAACCGGAACGAAGCCCTCTCGGCGGTCGCCCGTGTTTATCAATATTGGATCGCGTTGAGCGACTGCGACGGCTTCCGGATCGACACGGTGAAACATGTCAGCTTCGAAGGCTCCCGAAACTTCTGCGGGGCGATCCGCGAATATGCCGAGTCGATCGGAAAAGAAAACTTCTTCCTGGTCGGCGAGGTCACCGGCGGCGCCGCGCTCGCGCGCGATTATCTAGACATCTTCGGCCGCAACCTGGACGCCGCCCTCGATATCGGCGAGCCGGCCCGGAATCTCACCGCCCTGGTCAAAGGGCTGACCGAGCCGGCCCGATTCTTCAATCAGTTCAGCGGCCACGACATCCTCGGAAGCCATCGGGAGACCGGGCGCTACCATATCTCGATCCTCGACGATCACGATATGGTCGGACGCGATGGAAAGCACCGCTTTGCGGCGCGCAATCCGATCCCCAACAAGGCCGAGCAGGTCGCCCACGCGGTCGGGGTCCAGCTGACCACCCTCGGCATCCCCTGCCTCTACTACGGCACCGAGCAGGCCTTCGACGGGACGGAGGACCGCCACGATCCGGCGATCGACTCCGGTTTCGAAGACCGCTACATCCGCGAGGCGATGTTCGGCGGGAGCTTCGGCGCATTCGGAACCGCCGGCTGCCATTTCTTCGATCCCAACCATCCGACCTTCCTTCGGATCAGGGCGATCGCGCGGATCCGAAACCAGAACAGCCCCACCGGCCTCGCGCTGCGGCGCGGCCGCCAGTACCTTCGCGAGACCTCCTTTCTGGGACAGCCCTTCTCGATCCCCGGCGCCGGGGAGCTGGCCGCCTGGTCGCGCCTTCTCTTCGATCAGGAGGTATTGGTCGCGCTCAACCCCCATGGAACCGCGCCCCGCGGAGCCGATGTCACGGTAGACGCCTCCTTGCACCCCCCCGGTTCGATGATGACCTTTCTCTACCGGGGCGATTGGGGCGAGACGGAGCTTCGCCACCCCCCCCGGAACAAACGGGTTCCGGTCCTCTATGATCAGGACCGGGCGACGGTCCGGATCGATCTCCCCCCCGCGGGGATGGCGATCCTCGCCTGACGATTGCCGGATCGGCGATTTCGGATTTTGGATCGAGATTTCCTGCGGGGGCGGGTTTAAAACCCGCCCCCGCACATCCCGTAAAATGGATAAAAACCGCCCGCCTCGGCCCTTGACCCCCTGGTCCGTTTCTGCAATAATGGTCCGAATTTAAAGGGGTTCTTCTAAAATTTCCTATTGAAGCTCCCCGCAGCAAGCTGCGGGGAATCTTCGACCCGAAAGGATGGAAAGACTCTATTTGTATTCGCGCGTCTAACTTTCGCAGCAAGCTGCGGGGAATGCGACGCGCGTGCGTGTTCAACAAAGAGGAGAAACGCTTGGCGAGACTCGGGGTGAATATCGATCATGTGGCGACGGTGCGCGAAGCGCGGAAGGCGAAACAGCCCGATCCGATCGCTGCGGCGGTCCTGGCGGAATTGGGAGGAGCGGACGGGATCGTCGTCCACCTCCGTGAAGACCGACGCCACATCCACGATCGAGACCTCAAAATCCTTCGGGAAACGATTCAAACCAAGCTTGACCTGGAGATGGCCGCGACGGATGAGATGGTCCGGATCGCCCTTGAGGTGAAACCGGAAATGGTGACCTTTGTCCCGGAGCGGCGGCAAGAGCTGACAACCGAGGGGGGACTCAACGTCGTCTCGAACCGGGATGAATTGCAGAAAGCGATCGACCTGCTTCACGACGGGGGAATTGAGGTCTCCCTCTTCATCGATCCCGATCCGGCGCAAATCAAGGAGGCGCATAAGGTCTCGGCCGATCTGATCGAGATCCATACCGGCCCGTACGCCAACAGCCGGGGAAAAGACCGCCGGACGGAGCTGAATCAAATTTTAGAGGCGGCCCGGCTCGCCGCCAAACTCGGGATGGGAGTCAACGCGGGGCACGGCCTCGACTATCAGAATGTCGCCGCCGTGGCGCGGATCCCGGAGATCGAGGAGCTGAACATCGGCCACAGCATCATCGCCCGGGCCGTCTTGGTCGGGATGGAGCGGGCCGTCCGCGAGATGAAGGAACGAATCCGATGATGGGGGCCGGGGGCCGGGTGTCAGGGGCCGGGGAAAACCAAAAGAAAATCCTGGGGGCGCCTCAAAGGAACTCTCTTTTTCGTTCTTCCCCGACACCTGGCCCCCGGCCCCTGGCCCCCGGTTTTCAGTCATGACGATTGTCGGAATCGGGGTCGATCTGGTCAAAATCTCCCGGATTCAAGAGATGACGGCGCGATGGGGCCCTCGTTTTCTCGACCGGGTCTTCACCCCCACCGAGCAGGCCTATTGCCTTCATCGAAAGGCGCCCCACGTCCACCTCTCCGCCCGGTTCGCGGTGAAGGAGGCGATCCTCAAGGCGCTGGGGACGGGACTTCGGATGGGGACCCGATGGCGGGAGATCGAAACGATCAACAACCCGGCGGGCAAACCGGAGGTGAAGCTCTGGGGCCGGACGCGCGAGCTGGCCGACGCGCGAAACGTCGCCGACGTCTTCGCCAGCATCACGCATGATCATGACTATTCGATCGCGCAAGTGATTTTGGTGACGAATCAATGAAAATCGTGACCGCGGAGGAGATGAAAAAGCTCGACCGGAAGGCGACGACCGACTACGCCATTCCCTCGCTCCTGCTGATGGAGAATGCGGCCCGGGGATTGGTAGACGAGATCGAGAAAACGCTCGGCCCGGCCGCCGGCAAGCGGGTGGTCATCCTGGCGGGACGCGGGAACAACGGCGGGGACGGCATCGCGGCGGCGCGGCATCTGCGGATGCGCGGCGCGCAGGTCATCGTCTACCTCTTCTCGCCGATCGAGAAGGTCGGGGGGGACGCGAAGACGTCGCTCGACATCTGGATGCAGACCGGCGGCGTCCTTCACGTGGCCGGCTCGTTCCGCTGGAACCATCTGACGCGGGAGCTGTCGGAAAGCGATCTGATCATCGACGCCCTCCTCGGCACCGGGCTCTCCCATCCGGTCGAGGGGGACTACGCCAAGGCGATCACCCTGATCAACCGATCGGGCCGGAAGGTCGTTGCGG
This sequence comes from Candidatus Manganitrophus noduliformans, assembly GCF_012184425.1. Lineage (NCBI taxonomy): Bacteria > Pseudomonadati > Nitrospirota > Nitrospiria > Candidatus Troglogloeales > Candidatus Manganitrophaceae > Candidatus Manganitrophus > Candidatus Manganitrophus noduliformans. The sequence continues at coordinate 11,234 of NZ_VTOW01000006.1, read as the reverse complement.
TCGATATCCCCTCCGGGATCTCGGCCGATACCGGCGAGGTCCTCGGCGTCGCGGTGAAGGCCGACTACACTTTTACGATGGCCCTCCCGAAATGGGGCCACTTTCTTCAGGAGGGGCTGGAGGTCCGGGGCCGACTCGCCGTGATCGACATCGGCTTCCCGCCGGCGATGATCGAGGCGGCCAAAATCCCGGTCGATCTGATCACCCCGGAAGGACTCGCCGGCTTCCCCCCTCCCCGCCCGCGCGGCGCGCACAAGGGGACGGCGGGACACCTTCTCGTCATCGCCGGCTCGTTCGGCAAAAAAGGGGCGGCGCTGATGACCTCTCTCGCGGCGCTGCGCTGCGGCGCCGGACTGGTGACGGTCGCCCTTCCGAAATCGATTGATCTCGCGACGGCCGATTTGATGGAGGTGATGACCCTTCCCCTTCCGGAAACGCCGGAGGGGACCCTCTCGCTTGCGGCGGAGAAAAGTCTTCTTCAAGCGGTTCAGGGGAAAGATGCCGTGGCCATCGGACCGGGTCTTTTGCAAAACGAGGAGACGCAGCGGCTGATCCGAACCTTGATCGCCGAGATCTCTCTTCCGATCGTCGTCGATGCCGACGGCCTGAATGCCCTCGCGGGCGATCTCTCGGCGCTGAAGAAACGGAAGGCCCCGGCGATTTTGACCCCGCATCCGGGAGAGATGAGCCGTTTGATCGGAAAGCGGACCGATCTCATTCAAAAAGAGCGCTTCACCGTCGCGGCCCATTTTGCGGAGCAATGGGGGGCCATTCTGGTCTTGAAGGGAGCGCACACCGTCGTCGCCACCCCCGACGGATTCGTTCGGGTCAACAACACCGGCAATCCGGGAATGGCGACCGCCGGAACCGGGGACGCCCTCACCGGGATGATCGGCGCCTGGCTGGCGCAGGGGATCGACCCGGCCGAGGCCGCCGCCGGGGGGGTGGCGCTCCATGGCACGGCCGGCGATCTCGCCGCCGCCGACCGCGGGGAGATCGGCCTGATCGCCTCCGATTTGATTCAGAAGATCCCGGAGGCGATTCAAAATTATGTGAGACGTCATTCCGGCGTCTTACCGCCGTAGGGGCGTATTGCAATACGCCCCTACAGAACATCATGAAACAAACAAAAATGAAGAGGCATTACATGACACTGTCCCAAATTACCGCTTTTTTCCTCCTCATCCTCTCCGTCATCGGCATTTCGATGGTGGTCCATTCCTGGATCGACAAACGACGGATCAAGAAAAATTTCCTCCGCCTCGCCGCCGAGCTGCAAGGTTTGGTCGCGCAGGAAAACGCGCTCGTTTATCCCTACTTCACCGGCGATATCGACGGCAGACGATTCGACCTCTTCTTCAAGGTCGTCAAAGTCGGCCGCCAGCATATCCTCTACTATATCTACAGCCTCAAAGCCGATCTGCCGTGCGATCTTCTTCTTCTCAAGGCGGAGTATTTCAAGCCGATCAAGAATGAGGAGACCTTTTCCGGAGACGCCGGCCAAATCGTGCCGGAGGCCGCGCCGAATTATCAACTTCGATCGCTCAACCCGGAAGCGGCCCGGGAGATCTTCGAGAAGGCCGGCGTCAAAGAATTCCTCTCCCCCCTCGATGAGTTCTCAAGCCTCCAGCTCGGCCCCGACGCCCTGGTGGTGGGGAAGCCGTACGACGGCCCCTCCGATACGGAGCCTTCCCATATCGTGCGCAACGTCGAAACGCTCAAAAATTTGGCCAAGGCGATGGAGCGATGCTTCATCCCGGCTTAGGAAAGAAGGGATCGATGGTTCCTCCGGCCGCCCAGGATCGTCCCGAAGAGAGCCTCTCCCTCTGGAGCGATCGCTCCGAATCGACCTTCGCCCTGGGGGAGTGGATCGGAAGAGAAGCGGCCGGCGGCGAAGTCCTCGCCCTCGTCGGACCGTTGGGGGCCGGGAAGACCCGTTTCGTTCAGGGACTGGCGAAGGGACTGGAGGTCGCCGAGCGCTACATCACCAGCCCGACCTTCATCCTGATGCAGTGTTACGAAGGACGGCTTCCGCTCTATCACATCGATCTTTATCGAATGGAGAAGGCGGCCGAGATGGAGGCGCTCGGCCTGGAAGAATTCCTGGAGGGAGAGGGTGTCGCCGCCGTCGAATGGGCCGACAAAGGGCTGGAGGTTCTCCCCCCGGCCCGGCTGACGATCACCTTTCAGTATGCAGGAGAGGATCAGCGGGAGCTCCACCTCTCCGCGTCGGGATCGCATTATCAAGAATGGCTTCGTAAAATTCGGGAGGCGCGCCGGTGGAAGATCCTCGACGGGAAGAAATAGCGGCGATTGCGCGCGAGATGAAGGCCCGGCTCTCCTGGTATCGCCAGGAAGGGATCGATGCCTGGAAGGTCTCGCCGGTGCCCACAATACAAGTGGATGAAGGGACGCAACGGATGCCAAATCAAAATAAACCAAAACCCTACGAACCGGCGGAGCCATCGCTCCTCGCCGCCGAAGCGCCGAGCGCCCTTTTTCCGATCGCCTCCGAGGCGACCCCGGCAAGCACCCTGTCGGAGGTGAGAGACGAGATCGGCGACTGCCGGCGCTGCAAACTCTGCTCGACCCGGAAGAACATCGTCTTCGGAACGGGAAATCCCCATGCAGCGTTGATGTTCGTCGGCGAGGCGCCCGGCGCCGATGAAGACGCTCAGGGGCAACCCTTCGTCGGGCGGGCCGGACAGCTTTTGACCAAGATGATCGAGGCGATGGGGCTCTCTCGGGAAACGGTTTACATCGCCAACATCATCAAGTGCCGCCCCCCGGAGAACCGGAACCCGCAGCCGGATGAAATCGCGGCGTGCAGCCCCTTTTTGCTGAAGCAGATCGAGGCGATCCGCCCCAAGGTCATCTGCGCCCTCGGCACCTTCTCGGCCCAAACCCTTCTCGAAACGCAGCAGAAGATCTCGGCCCTGCGCGGGAAATTCCACGACTATCACGGCGTGAAGCTCCTTCCGACCTTCCACCCCGCCTACCTCCTGCGCAACCCCAACGAGAAGAAAACCGTCTGGGAAGACCTCAAGAAGATCATGGAGGAGCTGAAAAAAGGATGAAGCATCTCTGGGCGCCTTGGCGGATCGACTACATCAAAGGGGAGAAAACGCCCGGCTGCATCCTCTGCGATAAGCCGGGGGAGAAGAAAGACCGTGACAATCTGATTCTGGCGCGGGGGAAACATGCCTTCGTGATGATGAATCTCTACCCCTACAACAACGGGCATCTGATGGTCTCGCCCTATCGGCATGTGAACAGCCTGGAAGCGCTTTCCGATACGATCACGACCGAGATGATGCGTCTGATGAAGAAATCGCTGGCGGTTCTTCGCAAAACGCACAAACCGGACGGATTCAACATGGGGCTGAATCTCGGGAAGGCCGCGGGGGCCGGGATCGAAGAGCATCTTCACTTCCACATCGTCCCGCGTTGGGGAGGCGACACCAACTTCATGACGGTGACCCCGGAAGTGCGGGTCATCCCGGAAGACATCCGGGAGACCTACCGCCAATTGAAGCGTCATTTCAAATGAGGCCGCCGTGCTCCGACTGATCCTCTTCATTATCGTCGTCTTCTTTCTCTTCACCTTTTCCTACATGAATCAAGAGGAGCAGATCTCGCTTCACTTCATCGGGGGAGGGCCCTTCCCCCCCGTCCCGGCTTATCTGATCGTGATCGGCTCCTTTTTGATCGGGATTCTCTTCGCGGTGCTGATGACCTTTCCGGGATGGCTGAAGATGAAGCTGGAGAAACGAAAGCTGAACAAGCGGATCGAAGTGTTGGAGGCCGACCTCGACCATCTGCGCGCGGAAGCGTTAAGGACGTCCGGCCCCAAACGTCCGGCCTATTCAACCGATGACGACAGCCAGGACGATACAATGGGAGACGGGTAACGGGGGAACAATTTTCCATTTGTCATTTGCCATTTTTCATTTGTCATTGAGCAATGGAAAATGATAAATGAAAAATGGTCAATGGAAAATGAGATTTAAGAAATGGCTGAAGTCACCCCCCTCATGAAACAATACCTCGATACCAAGCGGCGGCATCCCGACGCCATTCTTTTCTTCCGCGTCGGCGACTTCTACGAGATGTTCTACGAAGATGCGGTGACCGCGTCGAAGATCCTCCAGATCGCCCTCACTTCACGGGATAAAAGCAAAGAGAACTCCGTTCCGCTTTGCGGCATTCCCTACCATGCCGCCTCCGGCTACATCGCCAAGCTGATCAAGGCCGGCCTCGCGGTGGCGGTCTGCGAGCAGGTGGAAGACCCCGCCTTGGCGAAGGGGCTGGTGAAACGGGAGGTCGTGCGGATCATCACCCCCGGAACGCTGATCGAGCCGGAGCTCCTCTCCCCCAAGGAGAACAACTACGTCGCCGCCGTCGCCTGGGATTTCGCCTCGCCGCTGGAAAAAGCCAAGTCGCTCGGCCTTGCCTATCTCGATCTTTCCACCGGCGATTTTCGGATCGCCTCCGCCGACGGCTGGAGCGAGATCGAAAGCGAGCTTTCGAAGATCGATCCGAGGGAGGTGATTCTCCCCGCCTCCCTCGAAGGGAAAGAGGCGCCGCTCTTTTTCCGGCGATGGCCGATCCGCTACACGGCGCCCGCCCTCTTCATTCCGGAGCGGACGGAAGCCCTGCTGAAATCTCACTTTCAAATCCATTCCGTCGCCGCCCTCGGCGGGGATCGTCCCGCGCTCCTTGCCGCCGGCGCCCTCTTGGGCCACGTTCAGGAGACGCAAAAGACCGCCCTCGGCAACATCCTCTCGCTTCGGCCGCACGCTTCCGGGGAGCAGATGCGCCTGCATCCCTTGGCGCAGCGGCACCTGGAATTGGTTCCGACTTCGCGCGAGGGGGCCCCAGGAACGCTGCTTCACCTGCTCGATCGGACGGTGACCGCCATGGGGGGACGCCTCTTGAGGGAATGGATCCTCCGTCCTCTCCTCTCCCCCGCGAAGATCATCGAACGGCAGGAGGCGGTCGCTTCGTTCTACGACGATCTCCTGCTTCGGACCCGCCTTCGAAATCTGCTCGAGAAGATCTCCGACCTCGAACGGCTCATCGGACGAATCAGCCTCAAGGCGGCTCACCCGAGGGATCTGGTGGCGCTGAAGGAGTCGATCGCGCTTCTTCCGGAGATTCACAAGGCCTTGTCGAGCGCGACGGCGCCTCTGTTGGAAGAGACCCTCCGGAGTTGGGATAACCTCGATGAGGCCTACCGGCTCATCGAGAGCGCCATCGTCCCCGAGCCCCCCCTCTCGATCAAAGAAGGAGGGGTGATTCGGGAAGGGTATCTTCCGCAACTGGACGAGCTTCGGCGTTTTCAGAAAGAGGGACGCGCGATGCTGACCCAGGTCGAGCTTCAGGAGCGGCGGCGGACCGGGATCGAATCGCTCAAGGTCCGCTACAACCAGGTCTTCGGCTACTACATCGAAGTGAGCGAGAGCCAGTTGAAGAAGATTCCCCCCGACTACGTTCGCAAGCAGACCCTCACCCGGGCCGAGCGATTCACCACCGACGAACTGCGAAGAATCGAAGAAAAGCTGACCGGGGCGGAGGAGGCGATCCGGGCAATGGAGGAGTCGGCCTTCGAAGAGATCCGGCACGACCTCTCGCTGATGGCGGGTCGGGTCCAGTCGATGGCAAAGAAGGTCGCGCTTCTCGATCTGACGGCGGCCCTCGCGGAGGTGGCGCATCAAAACAACTACGTCTGTCCTACGGTGAACGAAGGGAGGACGATCCGCATCGTCGAAGGGCGACATCCGGTCCTGGAGCAGTTGAGGGCGAGGGAGCGCTTCGTTCCCAACGATACCCTCCTCGATCCCCCCTCCCAGCGGCTGTTGATTCTCACCGGCCCGAACATGGCGGGGAAATCGACCTACATGCGGCAGGTGGCGCTGATCGTTTTAATGGCGCAGATGGGAAGCTTCGTCCCGGCGCGCGAGGCGACGATCGGCGTGGTCGATCAGATCTTCACGCGGGTCGGGGCGCAGGACGCCCTCTCGGAAGGGATGAGCACCTTCATGGTCGAGATGACCGAAATGGCCCAGATCCTCCGGCACGCGACTCCCCGGAGTTTGATTCTGCTCGATGAGATCGGCCGGGGGACGAGCACCTTCGACGGGATGAGCATCGCCTGGGCGATCGCGGAGCACGCCCATTCGGACCGCCTCGGGGCGCGGACCCTCTTCGCCACCCACTACCATGAGCTGACGCAGCTGGCCGGCGCCAACGAAGGGATTCGGAACTATCACGTCTCGGTCCGGGAGTGGAACGACGAGATCATCTTCTTGAGAAGAATGGTCGAAGGGGGGGCCGACAAAAGCTACGGCATTCAGGTGGCCCGGCTCGCCGGGCTTCCCGCGGAGATCATCCATCGGGCCAAGGCGGTGCTGAAACAACTTGAAGAAAATGCCTGGCAGCCGGCCCTCTCCCCCCCGGCGCAGCCCGATCTCTTCGCCGCTCCTCCCGCCCCTGCGTCCCCCGCGGCGGAAACCAGCCCTATTGTAGAACGCCTCCGGAAAATCGACCCGATGAACCTCACCCCGCTGCAGGCGCTTCAGATACTCGCCGAGCTGGCGGAAGAGGCGCGGCGGGACGGTAAGAAGGGATGACCCGGGCGATTCCTCGCCATTGGGAGCAGAACCGGTTTCTAACAGATTAATTGCGAGCTCATCTATTCTTTCTCAGCTTACATTTCCATAGAGACTCTCTCCCCTATCGGTATAGGCTTCATAAAAGTGTTCGAACACCGCCGAGCATTTTTGCCGATAGAGGTCGGGCGAATAGGCGCGCGGGAGACCGCGGTCCAACAGATCTTCGATTGCAAGCTTTACCTGAGAACGGGCGGACGATCTCTGCCGCCAATCCAAGACCAGAAGCTCCTTCAGTTTTTGAAGAAGCTCACGCGCGATCTTTTTTACCTCGTCGCGTTCTTCGGAACTCAACTCGGGCGCGGGGCGCGTCAGGATGTCGAAGACCACCAGCTCTTCTTCGGAGAGATGCTCCCGGACGTGGCGCTGCTGCTCCTCGGAAAGCGCTCGGCTCAGATTCAGGAGTTCTTTAAAAAGCTCCTCGATGTTCCGGCTGCCGGTGTTGTAAGACTCGATCAGCTCCTCGAACTTGACCAGGTAGTCGGCCCGTGTTTTGTTGAGGCGAACCATCCTGTCCAACTGGGCGCGAATCGCCGCCTTGAGCTGTTCCAGCTCGATGTTCTTTGTTTTCGATTTACCAAACCGCTTCGCCAGCGCCGCAAAATCGATCTTCGTGAGGTCGATGCGGCCGTAGCCTTCTTTACTCTCCTTGATAACGAAGCCGTCGGAAGCGATCGACTCGTCCAGCAGATGGTTCACATCGGAGAGGATGGCCGAGATATCGGCCCGGCCCTCGCCGGTTCTTTCGCGAATCGAATCGGCGATCGTGCTGAGACAAGAGACGCGGGGGGCAAATTCGGTGACGACCGGATCGGGCTTGACGGCCTGGAACAGCGTTCGCACCAGATGCTCCTGGGCCAGAAATCCTTTGCGGAGGGGGTCGGGGGTGATCAGTGCTTCCACCGCTTCGCCGATTCGCTTGACCCGGTCGAAATTTCCGGAGGGGACCGCCTCGATCGCTTCAATCGAGACTCCCTGCTCCGCACAGAACGCCGCCGCTCCCGTAACCGCTTGCCGCAACTCCTCTACCAGCTTTTGCTTGTCCCGCACCGGCATCGCCCCCCCTTTGCCTGCGCCGTAGATCGCCAATGCCTTTTCCAGAGAGGTGAAGACGTTCGCATAATCGACGATCAGGCCGCTCTGCTTGCCGGGAAAGACGCGGTTGGCGCGCGCGATCGTCTGCATCAGCGAGTGGTTCCGCATCGGCTTGTCGAGATAGATCGTCGAGCAGCTCGGCGCATCAAATCCGGTCAGCCACATCGCGCAAACGAAGACAAGGCGGAGCCGATTGGTTGGGTTCTTGAACTCCTCGTCCAGTTCTTCCTCGTTCATTCGTTTTCGATGGGGGATGATGTCGAGGCCATGCTCTTTCATCTGGGCAATTTCGTTTTGGCCCGGTGAGACGATCAGCGCCATGTCGGTGCTTTGAATTAGGTCGAGTCGCCGTTGAAGCTCCTTCACCTGGTCGGGGTCGGACTTCGCGCCGTAGCGGGTGAGCCGGTCTAACTCTTTTTCCACCCGCTTGCACTCGGCCTCCCAGTGCTTGCGCACTTTGTCGTACATCCGAAACGCGGTCGCCTTATCGATGGAGACGACCATCGCTTTCCCCTGAAAGCCGCGGCCGAGGAAATGCTTTACGATGTCCTTCGCGACCGTTTCGAGCCGGTTGTCGCGGGTGAGGAGGTGATATTGCCGGCCCAACTCCCGCTCCAATCGCCTCTCCTGCTCTTCGTCCAGCTCCGCGGCTTCGATGAGGGCGTAAATGTCGTCATTGAGGTTTGGGTTCTCCAGCCGCAGCTCCGGTGTGCGGTTCTCATAGAACAGCGGCACCGTCGCGCCGTCTTCCACCGACTGCTGGAAGTCGTAGATCGACACATAGTCGCCGAAGACTTCGCGCGTCCGCTCCTCCCCGGCGATGAGGGGCGTTCCGGTAAAGGCGAGGAAGAGCGCGCGCGGCAGCGCGGTGCGCATGTTCAGGGCAAGGGTGTCGTACTGGCTTCGGTGTGCTTCGTCGGTCAAGACAATCACGTCGGGCCGGTCGCAGAGAACTTCGGTCGTCTGGAACTTGTGGATGAGGGTGAAGACGTAGCGGTGGTTTTCGCCGAGCAGTTGCCGAAGGTGCGCGCCGCTCTGGGCGTGGCAGATCTCCCCCTCCGCTTCGCTGACCGCGCCGCATGCTTTGAAGGTCTTCGCGATCTGGTCGTCCAACTCGGTGCGGTCGGTCACCACGACAAAGGTCCAGTTCCCCGGCACCTTGCGAAGAATCTTTTGGGAAAAGAAAACCATCGAGAGGCTTTTGCCGGAACCTTGCGTCTGCCAGAAGACCCCGCCGCGCCCGTGGCCCTGCTTCCGCGCGGCGAGGGTGGCGGCGATGGCGTTGTTAACGCCGAGGAGCTGATGGTTCTGCGCGAGCACTTTCACGAGTCCGGCTTTTTGCTCGGAGAAGAGGGTGAAGTTCTCCACGAGGTCGAGCAGGCGCGGCGGCGCGCAGGTGCCGCGGATCATCACTTCCAGCGACACGCGTCGCGGCTCGTCTTCCCGCTCAATCCGCTTCCATTCGAAGAACCGCTCCCAATCGGCGGTGAGCGAGCCGATGCGGCTGTCGGTGCCGTTCGATGCGATGAGGAGCGCGTTAAACCAGAAGAGGGCTGGGATGCCGTTTTGCGGGTCTTTATAGCTGGTGAGGTTGTCGTCGAAGGCTTGCCGGGCGGGAATGCCGGGTTTCTTTAGTTCGATGACGATCCACGGCAGCCCGTTGACGAAGCCGATCAGATCCGGACGGCAGGTGTAGAGGGGGCCCGTGATGGTCATCTGGCTGACGAGGAGAAAGTCGTTGGATTCCGGGTTTTCCCAATCGATCATCCGGACCCGCTCGGTTTTCTGCCCGCCCCGTTCCCGGTCCGGCACGGAGACGGGAATGCCTTCCTTCAGCAGCGTGTAGACTTCACGGTTTGCTGCTGTGAGGATCATTGCGGAGCGGTTGCGCGTGAGGTCATCGATTGCGGTGGTGATTGCTTCTGTCGGCAGGCCAGGATTCAGCCGCTCTAGCGCGGTCCGAAGTGGCCGCCCCAGGGCCACTTCGCCCTTTGTCTCGCGCCCGAGCGTTCCGCTTGGACCGAAGACTTCTTCCATTGCCGAAATGGTTGCCCAGCCCAATGTCGCAAAAAGTTGAATCGCGGGTTGCTCGCAAAGCTGGTCTTCGGTATAGAAATGGGGCATGAACAGTAAACTACCTCTTTTGGTCTTGACGGGTCCGAACGCTATCAAACCAAAGACGCAAACGTTTCAACTCAAGGTCAATTTGATCAGGAGTTGGTATTGGTCTATTTAGCTCTGCAGGGTCTGTATGACAATAGGTACAGCAGATATCGTAACCTTCCTTCATATTGATAAAATCTTGTTCAGTTATGACAATTAGTTGACGTAAGCCAGAGATGTGGACCTTGTGGGTAAAGCGCCGGAATACGGGTGCGACCACGTTTTCGACAGCAAGCTCCCATGCGTCCCGCAAGCGGCCTGCCATTGCCTTAAATTGTTCACACCATTCATCTTTGCGGCCGGAATGATAGAGTTCTTTGGTCGAACTTAGACGCTTCTCTATTTTGTCAAGAATTTCCGGAATCGACTGAGCTTTGAGAGGGGTTCCCTGGGAGCAGATGCCGGACCGGTCGTCGGCCCGGTTAACGCTTTGGTAATTCGGATCGAGCCCAACCCTGCGTGCCTCATCATCCAGTAGCATGAGAAAAGGAATATCATGGGTAAAGACGATAACCTGTCGTTGGCTTGCTGCTTCACGTACTAATCTGGTTGCTAATACACCTCGATGATTGTGGTCAAGAGAAGATACCGGATCGTCAAATATAACTCCGGAAGGGTTGTTAGCTGTGGAGAGCTCAGCCAGAAAGGCTGCTAAAGCAACGCATCGGTGCTCTCCCTCGCTGAGGACTTGTGCGACCTTGCTGCTGGGGCTACGGATTAACGAAACTCTAAACTTCGTTGAACCATACCCGCTCGGCTCTTGGACAAGTTCAATCCGCCTGTCTGCGATTCCTAATGCTGCTACTTCCGCAGCAAACGCATCACGTATCTTATCAGTTACCAAGGAGCGGGATACCTCGGTCGCTTTTCTCGTAATGCGATTCGTATCGGTATCCTGAATAGCCATGTCAAATGCAGCAATTATCTTGAGCCTAGAGATTTCTTCTTCAACCTCAGGGAGTATTGTCGATAACCAGTTACGGTCTTCTAGCTCTTGTAATTCTCTTTCGTTGGCCTTCCGTTGCTCTGGGTCCAAAGTTTTTTCAAGCTGAGAAATTCGTTGATCTATAGCAGATATGAGTTCCTTAAGGTGTTGGGATATCCCTTCAACTTCTGGCTTTGGAGTTAATTCAGAGGCCTTAGTAACCGCCGCGAGCTTCTTTGTCCGAACACGGGTTCTAGCAGGGTGCTGAAAAAATGGATATTGGATCACGAAGTCTATCTGTTAACCTCTGGTTGCCTTTATGAAGCCGGCTGAATTTCATTTTTCTTTTAGTTTAGATGTCACTCTCAGGAGCTTTTCCT